>JAGOCL010000104.1 GCA_017998755.1 Spirochaetota bacterium
CTTATATTATTTTTGATTTTTTATATCTTGTTTTTTGTATTTCTTTATTAAAGTATAAAATGAGTTTATTATTTCATCTTCAAGCTCTTGAAGCGAGTTTGAAATAAAATTTATTTTTTCAATTTTCAAAATTCTTTCTTCGCTTAAATCAGGAACAACTTCATTAAGAATATCCAGTTCTAAATTATTTGTAATTTTTTCTATAGTTTCAAGATTAAAATTTCTATACCCATTTTCTACCATCGATAAAAATGAAACTTCGATATTTGCCTTCTCGGCAAGTTTTTCTTGAGTAAGTCCTAGTTTTAATCTTGTTTCTCGTATTTTTAGCCCAACTCTTTTTTTTAATTCCATTTTGTCCACATTTAATTATTTCCGATTTTTGAATTTTTATTGTAATAAAATTATTAAATAATAAAAATTGCATAATAAGTGATTTTAATGTTGACTATTACGTGAATATTGTTTATAAATTATTATTGATATAAATTTTTATGTATCTCTTTTTAAGAAAATATGTTGTATAAACTTAATATTTCCTAATATTTGATACAATTAAATGATATTTATCGAGGAAAATTAAATTTGTGTTAAATTCAATGTTAAAAATATAATATTTATCTTAATTCCTTTATTTTTAGGATTTTTTATCTATATTTTCATAAAGAGATTTGAATCAAGGAATAAAGATTGCGTATGCGGTCTTAAAATATAATTTGTAGGAGTTTTTCATGTGGAAAAAAAATATTATTGTTTTACATTTGATGTTGGTTCTTAATATTTTTACGTTTGCAAGTTTAAACGACGATTTATTAAGTTATATCAAAGATAACGATTTACAGAATGTAAAAAAATGCATAGAAAATGGGGCTGATATAAATTATTCTGATTATTTACTCGAAGGGATGTCTCCGTTGATAGCATCTTCGATGCAAGGCTATATGATATAACAAAATATTTAATTGATAACGGCGCTAATGTAAATTACCAAGCTGAAAATGGATTCACAGCATTAATGGTTTCTGCTCAGAATGGTTATATAAAGATAGTTGAATTATTACTCTCTTCTGGGGCAAAAATTGATATTAAAAATTCTAAAAAATATTCAGTTATACATATTGCTGTATATAATAAAAAACCAGATGTTTTGAAAGAAATACTTTCATACTATGAAAATGATGATGAAATATTTTATATTGCTGGAGCGGTTCTTGGATTGCATGGACCTGATTTAGGCGATTTTGATTTGAAAATGCATAAAATATTAATGGATGGTGTTAATAATATTATGCTATTCAAAAGTTCTGAGAAAGATAATTCTTATTCCGGAAAAATGGATAAAATAATTGATTTGCTAAAAAAAGGTGCAAATATAAATTATATAAATAAAAAAAAGAAATTGACTCCACTTTTATCATCTATATTAAACAATTACATTGATATTGCAAATTATTTGATTATAAATGGAGCCGACGTTAATATAAAAGCTAAAGGCGGGGTTTCTTCATTGGCTCTTACCGCCGCTTTGCATAATGATATAGATTTGTTTAATAATTTGATTAAAATGGGAGCCGACATAAATTCCATGGATGATACTAAACTAAGTTCTGTTTTAATGGTAGCTTGTAAATTAGGAAAAAAAGATTATGTGAAAATACTAATTGACAATAAAGCTGACGTAAATTTAAAAAATATTAAAAATGAAACGGCTTTAATTTCTGCTTTATATTTTTTAGCGTCTGCCAAAAATGAGGCGGATATTTCTAATGGAAAAGAAATAGTTAAGTATATAGTATCCTCAGGATCGGATATTAATATCAAATGGAAAGATCAAGAAAATCTAACTCCGTTAATGGTTGCAGTTTTGTTAAATCAACCAGACTTGGTTGAATTTTTGTTGAATAACGGCGCAGATAAAAGTTTAACAAATGATAAAAATATTACTGCTTTAGATATTGCGATAAAAAATAAGTTTACAGATATTGAGGCGTTATTAAAACCTGGTAATTAACAAAAAAAAGATTGCGTATGCGATCTTAATATAATTTTTAGGAGTTTTTATATGGACAAACCGGATGTAAAGTTAATTGATGGAGAGCAAATTGTAATCCAAATTGAAGCGGAGCTTTGGGCTGGTAGCTCAAATCCGATGGTTAGGTTTTTAGCAGGCATAACTAAATTTGTTTCAAAGATTCTTGGATACAGAAAAAAAGGATTTCTTATTATAACAAACAAGAGAGTCATCGAATATACTGAAGAAATTCAATGCTACTGTTATGTCTCCAGTAAAGAAACAAAAATAGTCATTCCTAGTAGCGTTAAAGAAATAGGATATTCAAGAGCCGCAACGTTCATGGGTATTTGTTGTCCTGCATATTTTTTGTATTACGACGCTCATACGCAAAGAACAATGGTACAGTTGAAAGGCGGTTCGGATTTTATCGCTATGGATTATGTTAACAAATTTTATGCGGCAATAACTTCAAAATAATAATTTAAAGGAGGTTTTTATTAAAATACTTAAATTAATATTTTTAGATATATATGCGATTTTTCTTTTTGCGCTGATAACGTTATCCGGCGCATTTTTAATTAAGGCGCAAATATTTAAAAGTAATATAATATTATTAATAATTATATCTTCATTTCTATTATTTATTTTAAAACGGACGATTGATATTCAACTGAGGTTAAAACAAAAGTACAGATCATATTTAATACTTAAAAGTAGAAGTTTAAGAAATTTTAAAGAATCTACTTTTAAGAATTATATGAACGCGCCTTGTACAAGGTTAGTCGTACTGCTAGTCCTATTTGAAATAAAAAAATTAAGCGTTTATAAACGTCTAAAAAAAACATACACCAGAAAATATTATAAAAGTAGAGACGTTTCGAGAGTATTAATTTATGAGAATGGTATTTTAGATAGGATTGATATTTTGAAGTAATTGTTAAAAAGTAAGCGGCGCTATTAAATAATTATCTTGATAATTAAATAATGCCGCCGCTTATTTCTAATAAATTAATTTTTAATTAATTTGATTTTCAGTAAAATTAACGTATATTAGTATTAATATTTTGGAGTTATATATAGCCAAGGGAAATATATGTTAAGTTTGTTTACTAAAAAGGAGCCAATAGAGCTATGAAAAGGTACTTATTACTGTTTATCCTGATTTTATCATTTATATCTTGCGAAAACGACAAAAAAGATCAAGTTATAAAAAATATAGAACTTATAGAACGTTTTATAAATAACGGGAATTTTAATGAATACAAAAAAATATCGCATCTTGATAATTTTTATAATTTTTCAAATTTATTAAAAAAAGTTAAAACAAGAAATTCAAATGAAAAATTTTTGGATTTATCTGTAATAAATGTAAGAAAAAATATATTTGGCAACTATAAGGCGACGGTAAAGCTTGAATATAAATTATTAATCAACGACGTAATTATTAAATCGCTTAACGTTAAAGAATCCGACGATAAACAACTCATTACCAGTTTACTAAACAATATATTAAAGCGCGGTTTACCGTCCGAAGTAAAATTTGTATTTGATGAAGATATTAAATTAGAAAAAATTGACTGGGGTTTAAGATATTTTTATATTGGCGCAATTTTAAATTTATTGAAATAATGATATAAATTTAACCTAGTATTTTTATATCAAATAATTCCTTACGCTTCTCATAATTTATTGAGTTCTAATATATTTATGTTATAATATACATAGATTTGTACACAGAGAGGTATAAAAAATGAAAACTAACGTAATATTAGACGGCGATTTGCTCAAGGACGCTTTAAGATATTCCAACGTTAAAATAAAAAAGGATATCATTAATTTGGCTTAAAAAGAATATGTTGAAAATAGAAAAAGGGAAAATCTTTTCGATTTGGTAGGTAAAATAGAATTTGACGATAGTTATGATTATAAAAAAGCCAAAGATTAAAATTTAATAGAATATCTATCGGGCGCGACGCCCGACCTCCCCTGAATCAAAAAAATCTATTTTATTCCCCCCCCCTATTCTTCTTTCGCTTCGTTTTCGAGATACGCTTGGGCGAAATCCATAACGCGCATGTAGTTATAAATAGCGTGTTTACCGCAAGCGATCCCGACGGTAGCAAAGCGGGGATTGAAAATATTATGTCGGCGTCCTCCACTCTCCCCTACTCTTCTTCGGTTTCGTTTTCGAGATACGCTTGGGCAAAATCCATAACGCACATGTAGTTATAAATAGCGTGTTTACCGCAAGCGACGCCTACCGTAGCAAAACGGGGATTAAAAATATTATTTCGGTGCCCTCGGCTTTTTACGCCGTCGTCGATTATTAAGGAAAATACTATTTCCCGCGCGATGTTGTTGCCGTAGTCGATATTTTCTCCGGCGTAGAACTGCCATTTTCCGTATCTGTTCACTCTATCAAAGGGACTGCTTCCGTCGGAGCTACTGTGTCCAATAGTTCCGGTCGGACCTTGGTCGACGACGTGGTCTTTAGCTCCGAGCGACATCCCTTTGGATAATCTGAAAGGATTAAGTTCCGGTTGTTTTTTCAAAAAATTAATCGCTTCGTCGACGGCTTTAGTTCCCTCGTTAGTCGCGATAGTTACTCTCCCCGGAATATTAATATATTTTCCCGAATAATACTGTCTATACTCGGTCAATAAGTCCGCGTATAGTTTGGGATGAGTTCTAGCGATATTTAACTCGTTTACCACTTCGATTTCAAGATCGGATACAAAAGAATAGTCTGTTAAATTGTCGTTGAGTTCGGGAAGTATTTTTTCGTCTTCCGCAAAAATATTTAATGAGACAAAAACAGTTAATAGTGCGCAAAATAAAGCGATTTTTTTCATATTTTACTCCAAAGTTATAAGATTATACTCGACGCTACCAAGACCGATAGCTTTTGCGTGTTCAAATTGAACGTTCGAATCGATATGAGGATAGACTTTTCCAAACGGGTCTTCCCCGCCGCAATTTTTGATTACAAGATCGTAACTGGCGCGATCTATCGCGACCGGATCAAGCGACGCCAAAAAGCCAATATCCCCGGTAACGGGCGCGCTGTTGCCGGGATAGCAATCGCATCCGTCGCTAATCGCCGTGAGAACATTAATATAAATTATTCTATGTTTAAGCGCCGTTACTGTTCCGAAAGCGTACTCTACCATTTTCTTTTGAACGCTATCGCTCGACGCGTTCCAGTCGATCTGTATAGCTCCGACGGGACATATAGACACGCATCGGGCGCATCCGACGCATATATCGCTGTGAATAAAAGCTTTCTCGCGCATCTCGATAGCGGCTACTTGACACGATGAAACGCATTTGGAACAGGAAGTACAGTTTTTCTCTTTGACGAACGGCCTAGAGTTGGAGTGCATATCAAGTTTGCCCTGACGGCTCGCGCAGCCCATGCTGAGATTCTTGATCGCGCCGCCGATTCGCGCTATTTCGTGAGCTTTAAAGTGAGATACGCAAACCATTCCATCGGAGTGTATGATATCCGAAGCGAGTTTTACTTTTTTGGACAACGGAAGATTTACTTCAAATTCGATACTATTCTCGCCTCTAAGCCCGTCGGCGATAATCGTCGGAATTTGTAGCGTCGAATAGTTAAAACCGTTTACCGTCGAACAATAAAGATGATCTACGCTGTTTGCGCGCATACCGGCGTACAAAGTATTTGTATCGGTCAAAAACGGCTTTGTTTCCATCTCCTTCAGCATCTCGATAACAGGTCTTAAAAATATAGGCCTGATAAACGCCGCATTGCCGTATTCCCCAAAATGCGCTTTAATAGCGATAAGTTCGTTTTTCTGAAACTTATTTTTAATCTCGCATTTATTTAAAAGTTTTTTGATTTTTTCTAACGGAGATTTGTATCTTTTATTTTCCATCGAACAAAAATAGACGTCGCTTGCCATATACGCTCCCTGATTAACATTATTAAAGAATAGTTTAATGATTAATTTTAGTCAAGAATTTTAACAAAAATTGACGAATTTATAAATATCGTTAAAACTAATTTTAAATAAATTTCTTTTTTTAAATTTATCTGCTTTAAATATTATTTCATTGACATTGGAGTTATTAGGATTATAATTATTTAGTATTCATTTTCCGAAGGAGATTCTTTATGAACAAAATATTTATTTCTATTTTGGTATTGCTATTCGCAGTAGCTTTTTGCGCTTTTCCGCAATATATTAGCAACTATGATACCGGCGAATACGTACTGTATTTCTCAAGCGACGGTAAATATCTGAGCGACTATAATACCGGCGAATATGTTTATTATTTATCCGGCGATAATACCTATATATCCGATTACGATACCGGCGAATACGTTTTTTATTTCAATTCAGATTTCACTTATCTTTCTGATTACGACTCGGGTGAATACGCGGCTTATTTTTCTTCAGACGGCAAATATTTAAGCGACTACGACTCGGGAGAATACGTCGTTTATCTGGATTCGGAAAGAAAATATATAAGCGATTACGATACGGGAGAATACATATACTATGCGAACGAACCTCTTGATAACGTCAAACTTTGCGTCGCTTTGATCGCCTTGAAAATTATCGACAAAAAAGGGGTATCGGTAAAATCCTCAAATAAAGTTAAAAAAGAAAAAGAACCTAAAGTCGAGAAAAAATCAAAAGATATCGGTAAAATTACCGGCAAACTTGAAGATGGATCTCTGGTCGCCGCAAAATGGTCCGACGGTAAGTGGTATCTGGGCTCTATAGCAAAAATCAATAAAACAACATACGATATAAATTTTGCCGACGGCGATAAAGCTTCTGTTACAAAAAACGAAATTATCCCTGTAAGTAAAACTAAATTTAAAAAAGGCGATAAAGTTATGGCGGTCTGGAGCGACGGAACTTTATTTTACGACGGCGTTATTGTAAAAACCGAAAAAGACGGCGCCGTTGTCAAATGGGACGACGGAGGTTCGGAATCTTTAGTGGAATACGGTAAAATTATTAAGAAATAAATAATAATTTTGTTTTAGTTCTAAAGGCGTATTAAATATTAAAATTCACAAACAAATATTAGTTATAGATTAGTCTTTTATATAGTAAAATCTATTAAATCCTAATTTGTTTAAACCGTTTTTTAATTTAATATCGCCTGTCCATAATTTACCTTCAAGTTCAATTGTTAAAGCAACAAAAGGAATGTCTTTGGGATCAACGTCTTTACATAAATCATAAGCTTTCTTTCTACTATCAATAGAAATAAACGATGAGTTAAACAAAATTATATTATTGAGAATTTTATTTAAAATATCTATTATATCCGTATCTAATAATTTAGTATTTTTATTTATTTTTTCTTTGTATTTATAGATTTCAATAAATATTTCATTCACAGAATAAAAATTCAATTCTGACAATATAATATGGTTTAAAAAAGGATGATTTTTCTTTAAAAGCAATGAGAAAATAATATTTGTATCTATGATAACATTCATTCAATCCCTTTCAAGAATGATACTTTATTATTTTCCCACCAGTCTTTTTTTATTTCTTCCGATAAATTCCACGCTTCAATTTCAGTAATTACGCTTTTACTGATTTTTTCTTCCAAATCAATCAAATTAATAATTTTTTGTATATATTTATTCTCAATTAAGTTCTTTGGGATTTTTATATTTAAATAATCATTTTCTATATATACGCTGTTCATTTTTTGATTACCTCTTTTAATAATATAATATTAATTCCTATAAAAATCAAGCGGGATGTTGAAAGATACCCGCGCAATAAATAATACCCTATACGCTAATTTGGCTTTTTATAGGTTGAAGCTTTACCGACTTTAATTATCTCGATAATGCCCGAACTTTGCGGCTGAAAAATACCGGCGGATATAAGCGAGGCGATTATTTTATTTTTATGATTCTCAGGAATCGTCATGTAACTTATCTCGCGGGCGGGATAAATATTCTCGTCGCTATCGTCTTCAAAATAACTCTTGATCTTACCGATCGTCGCTCCTGTTCCGCCGGTTCTCAATACGCTTTGGATGATATCCATAGCCGCGCCTTCGTTGCAGTTGAAATTTATATCTATCAGATTGGTCAAAATGTTTATTTTATCGCTATAGGAATACCTATCAATTTTTGAAAATTTTCTGCGCCAGTCGGCATTC
>JAGOCL010000105.1 GCA_017998755.1 Spirochaetota bacterium
GCTTACTTTTCGCATCGCGCTGTCTTCGCAGAAAACGCACTTAATTATACCGTGATTATCCGTGTGAAAATGACGGTCTATAGAGGAGAATTCAATATCTCCCGCCTTGTGTTTGATAAGTTTGTTTAGATCCCCTTTCTGTATCCAGAAACCGCCGCAATTGTCGCATTTTGAAATATCAACCCCTTGCGAATTAATCGTCGTTATATTCCCTTTTTTACAAACTCCGCAAATCATATTTCTCTCCGTTTTTTTTATTCATACGATATAATCAATATATTAATAATTCAGACAATTGTCAATATGTTTAGAAATTATTAGTCGAGTTTTTTTTTAAAATATAAATCGATTCATTAATATCGCTTTAGTCTTTAACATAATCCAAACGCATTAAGATTATAAAGAAAAGAAAGATTCAACCGACGATTGCTTGTCCCGAGCTCAACCGAGGGGAAATCGCCGGTTGTTTGAGAAGAAAATAAATTTATCAAGAGTAAATAAATTCCCCCCGGCGATAATTTATTTATAAGAATTATTATTTATTGTTGATTTTATTTTTTTTATTAGATAAAATATTATTAGTTTAATAAAGCGCTCTTGTTTAAACCGAATAATTTGCGCCTATTTTAATTCAAAATATACTTTAGGAGGTATTTAGATGAAATATGCGAGCGAAGATTTAATTAACGAACATCAAGGGATACTTTTCGGATTGAAAATTCTTGAAAAAATAGTTCTGCTAATGAATGAAAAGAACGTCGTCGAAATTAACGATTTGAAAGATATAGTTAATTTCATCAAATTATTTGCAGATAAGTGTCATCATGGCAAAGAGGAGGGGATATTGTTCCCCGCTATGGAGGAGTTTGGCATACCAAAAGATAACGGGCCGATCGGACAGATGTTATTGGAGCATACCGAAGGGAGAAAATACGTAGCCCAAATGAACGATGGAATTCAGAATAAAGAATTTGATAAAAATAAATTCGCTCAAGCCGCTACAAATTATATTTCTTTACTGAGAAATCATATTAACAAGGAAAATAACGTATTATTTCCGCTTGGGGATAAGAAAATTCCGCTGGATAGGCAAACAAAAATTTTAGAACTGTTTGAAGCTTTTGAAGAAAACGTTATGGGAGCCGGAACTCATGAAAAATTACACGAGCTTCTACATAACTTTGAGGCAAAGTATTTGAAATAGTATCGAAAGATATCTCTTTCTTCTTTTAAATACTACAATTTCTTTATTTTAGCAAAAAAGATTAATTTTTATTATTTTTACAATTTTTAAATTGACTTTTATTAGAATAATACTATAATTACTTTAATTGTTTTTAAAAAAGTAGAAGGAGGTTTTTTATGAGAAAAGTGTTTTTAAGTTTTTTTGTCGCAACGTTATCGATTATGATCATGATAGGTTGCAGTAACAACAATCTGGTATCAACTTACGGTTCAGATACCTATGTTGAAAACCATTCAAACGACGTAGACATAACCGAGTCGATTGTTTCGTCAACAGACAGATTATCCGTGTACGACGGTTACGGTTCTAACGTAATGTTGCAGGGCTTCGGTTGGAATAGCGCTTCATCGACAACCGCTTGGTATCAGGTTATTTCCAACAATTCCGCAAAGATCAAGGCAAATTTCCAATGGGTTTGGTTTCCGCCTCCGTCGGACGCGGGAAGTAACGAAGGATACCTTCCAAGACAACTCTCGAATTTAAATTCAAAATACGGAACTGAAACTCAGCTTAAAGCGGCTATAACCGCCATCAGTCCCGCAAAAGCAATCGCAGACATAGTTATCAATCACAGAGTCGGCACTTCAAATTGGGCTGATTTTACCAATCCGGCTTGGGGAACAAACAGCATCTGCAGTAACGACGAATATTTTGCGTCCGGCAACCCCGGTTACGGCTCTACTTCCAAAGGCGCCGCCGATACGGGAAGTACATACTCTGCCGCCAGAGACATAGATCATACAAATACTACGGTTAGAACAAGCATTAAAGACTGGATGAATAACAAGTTGAAAAGCGTAGGTTTTGTAGGATGGAGATACGATTATGTTAAAGGTTACGGCGGTTGGTACGTCGGCGATTATAACTCGGCTACTTCGCCTCAATTAAGCGTAGGAGAGATGTGGGAAGACGGTTGTCCTCAAAGCGGACTGGATAACTGGGTAACGGCTACAAATCACGACAACGGAAAGTCTTTAGTTTTCGATTTCTCGACGAAAAACGCTCTAAACAGCGCATTTGGTTGGTTTAAAGACGCTTATGAAAACGGCCAAACTTTAAAAGAATATACTTATTATAATAACTATCCTAATTTGACCGCGTTAAAGTCAAGCTACGGAACTCCAGCCGGATATATCGGTTGGATGCCTGAAAACTGCGTTACTTTCGTAGACAATCACGACACGGGAAGCACGCAACAACATTGGGAGTTAAGAAACGATAAAGTCGAATTGGCTTACGTTTACACATTGACTCATCCGGGTCTTCCATGCGTCGCTTGGGATCACTTCTTTGATTGGGGCTCGACTTTCCAACAAACTCTTATCGATCTTATCAATATCAGAAAGAATAACGGAATTACTATGAAGAGCAACGTCAACATAGTAAAAGCGGTTTATAACGAATACGCCGCAGTAATAGACGACAAGATCGCCGTAAAAATCGGCCCCGGAACTACTTATAGCCCCGGAACAGGTTGGACGGTAGTTAAATCCGGAACAGATTATTGCATATGGAAAAAATCTGCTTCTACCACTACCACGACCGTAGCCGGCTGGATAAGAACGGTAGTTTTTATGTATAAACAAACGGTAAGCGGTCAAGATATATTCATTAAGGGCGGACACGACGAGGGATTAGTCCCGACTTATTATCCAACTATGGACGAACCTATTACTTACAGAAACATTTTTAACGCGACGACCGCCTCAATCAAAGCGGCCGATTCGGCTCTCGATTGGACTACCGAAAGCGCGCTTGATTGGACTTGCCCCGTCGGAACTTCGGGACAACCTATGTACGCTACGGCCGGATACGGACAGGACCCTGAAAACAGTTGGGGTATGCACTACTGGAAGTTTGACGTAAATATGAAAGGCGCCAAAGGGGACTGGTTTGAATTTAAAGGTTTTATGAGGCAAAACGGCGTATCCACTTGGGAAAATAATCTTACTCAAACGGGAACTCCTTACGCTACGATTAACCATTGGGGCAGAAAGGGGTATCGAACAAAAGTAAATTTCAACGACAGTTGGGTTGAAATTGTCGCGCTACCATAATAATTTATTAAAAAAGGAGTAATAATATGAGAAAAGTTTTAATATCGCTTATTTTAGCCGTTTCCGTATCTTTTAGCTCGTTTGCGGTAACAATATTCTACGATAATTTTGATGCGAATCTTACTCGCTTAAACGGCTGGAAAGAGTCTGCTTCCACATACGTAACCAGATATACCGGATCGTATAAGATAGGTTCCGCCGCTATGCAAATTAAAAAGAGTTCAAACGCTATGGCTTATATCAACGTATCGCCTTACAAAGATATGAGATTGTCTTTCAAAATGGCCAAATATTCGTTGGAGACCGGCGAAAAACTGCTATGCCAGTATATGACCGGAACAACTTGGGTTACGGCGGCGACTTTATTGAATACCGCAAAAAGCGGAGTTTACAATAGTTATACCGTTTCTATCCCTTTAGCTACAACTCTTAAAATAAGGTTTATTCTTAACGGTAGCGCGACTGACGACTACGGATATGTAGACGAAGTGAAGTTAATCGGAAACAGAAAGTAATTTTTAATTTATATAAAAAATCGGAGGCTGTCAATAAGACGGCCTCTTTTTTTATTTTTAATATTATGAACTTTATTATTTCTAATTATAATAAACTCAATCAACTAAACAAATAAATAATATTCATAATTTACTTAAACAAACATTGATATTTTACTTGAAATATAGTATAGTGTTTAATCAAAAAATCCAACCTATGGAGAATATTATGAAAATAACTGTTATCGGAGCCGGTTATGTCGGACTTGTAACCGCGTCGTGTTTTGCAGATCTTGGCAACGAGATAATCTGCGTTGAAAAAATCGAATCCAAACTTGAAAAATTAAAAAAAGGTATATCGCCGATATACGAGCCCGGCCTTGATAATATTCTGAAGAGAAACATAGAAAATAAACGGATATCTTTTACGTCAAATATGACCGAAGGTATTAACTTTTCCGAGATAATATTTTTCTGCGTTGGAACGCCTCAGGGAGACGACGGAAAAGCGGATCTCTCTCAAATAGAAGAAGCGTCGAGACAAATTGCAGAGAACCTAACTTCGTATAAATTAATAATCGAGAAATCCACTGTGCCGGTAAACACTCATCAATGGATAAAGAAAACAATATTGAGATACGCAAAAGATAACGTAGAGTTCGATATAGCGTCCAATCCCGAATTTCTTAGAGAGGGCTCGGCTATAAAGGATTTCTTAGAGCCGGATCGAATCGTAGTCGGAACGGAATCAAATAGAGCCCGGAATCTTTTCCGCGAATTGTACAAACCTTTTACCGACCAAAACCGTATACTGATTTTTACCACTCCGGCAACCGCCGAATTGATAAAGCACGCATCAAACTCATTTCTTTCCTTGAAAATATCTTACATCAATATGGTATCGGATTTGTGCGAAAAAGTAGGCGCCGACGTATCGATGGTCGCCGAAGGTATGGGACTGGATAAACGAATCGGGAGATCTTTTCTAAACGCAGGTATTGGATACGGCGGTTCGTGCTTTCCTAAAGACGTAAAAGCTTTCATAAAGATGGCTGAAGATAACGGAGTTGATTTTAGCATACTTGAAAAGAGCGAAAAGATTAACAAAGATAGAAGAGTAAAGTTTCTTGAAAAGATTGAAGATATTTTATGGATAAATAAAGATAAAAACATAACTATTTGGGGATTGGCTTTCAAACCTAACACAGACGATATCAGAGAAGCGCCTTCGATCGATATTGTAAGACAGTTAAATTCGGTAGGCGCAAATCTCAGATTATACGATCCCGAAGCCGCTGAAAATTTCAAAAAGATATTTCCCGAGTCGGACAAGCTCCGATATTTCTCGGATATGTACGTTTCGCTTGAAAAATCCGACGCGTTGATCATACTCACCGAATGGGAACACTTCATCAGTTCGGATTTAGAAAAAATTAAAAATACCATGAAACTACCAATTATTATCGACGGCAGAAATATTTTTGACGAGGACGTTGTAGAATCTTACGGTTTTGAATACTACTCGATAGGAAGATAAGAGGCATAGTATGAAATATAGAAAAAGAGTTTTAGTAACAGGCGGAGCCGGATTCATCGGCAGTCATTTATGCGAAAGATTGTTAAACGAAGGGAACGACGTTATTTGTCTGGACAATTTTTTTACCGGAAATAAAGAGAATATCGTCAAGTTTATCGGAAATCCGTATTTTGAACTCGTCAGACACGATATTATATTCCCGTACTTTGCCGAAGTTGACGAAATATACAACCTAGCTTGCCCCGCGTCTCCCATTCATTACCAATTCAACGCCATCAAAACCATTAAAACCAATCTGGTCGGTTCTATGAATATGCTAGGACTTGCAAAAAGAGTGAAAGCCAAAATCCTTCAGGCCTCGACAAGCGAAGTCTACGGCGATCCGGAAGTTCATCCGCAAGTCGAGGAGTATAGAGGAAACGTAAATCCTATAGGTATTAGAGCGTGTTACGACGAGGGGAAAAGATGCGCTGAAACGCTGTTCTTCGATTATCATAGATCTCACAAATTAAAAATAAAAGTTATAAGAATTTTCAATACTTACGGACCTAATATGCATCCTCAGGACGGTAGAGTCGTCAGCAACTTTATTATGCAAGCTCTAAAAAATCAGGATATAACGATATACGGCGACGGTACGCAGACAAGAAGCTTCTGTTACGTATCAGACCTTGTCGACGGGATGATAAAAATGGTCGCGTCTCGGGACGATTTTACCGGTCCTGTTAATTTAGGCAACCCAAACGAATTTACTATATTAGAGCTTGCCGAAAATGTTATCAAACTATCCGGCTCAAAAAGTAAAATCGCTTTTCGTCCTTTGCCTCAAGACGATCCCAAACAGAGAAAACCGAATATATCGCTCGCAAAGAAAGAGCTAGGATGGACTCCGAATATTCAGTTAGAAGAAGGGTTGTTAAAGACTATAGAGTACTTTAAGAAATTCTAAACTCCGCCGTTTTTATCAAGCTCGCGAAAGTATTCGCCGTTTCTGTAATATTTTTTGTCTGTCGCTTTTCTGTATTCTCTTATTTCGCTTAGCGCCGAGACCATGCTTTCTTTCATAGTCTTGGAAAACGTTTTTATATCCAGATCTTTATAATCCGAATAATTATAACTACCCATTACCTTCGCAAACGCTTTACCGTCCCTAAACCAAAACCCGTCTCCGGCTCTGACAATATTCCACGAATCCATTACTACCGGAATAATCTCGGCTTGCGTTTCGTAAGCCATTTTAAAAGCCCCCGTTTTGTACCTTCCGATATTTCCATCGCGGCTTCTTGTCCCTTCGGGAAAAACGGCGATGATTGAATTTTTTTTCAGCTCGGATATCGCCGTATCGTAAGAAAGCGTTTGAGAATCGCCGTTAGACTCTTTAACTACAATATTCCCATTTAGCTTTATAATATTTCCAAAAATAGGGATTTTCGTATAAGATTCTTTTACCAAAGTTTTCACGTTATCCGGAAGAAGAAATAGTAAAATAATATCGAACATCGAAGAGTGATTTAATATGTAAATACGAGGTCCCGTTGCCGCTTTGATCTTTTTCATCTCTTCGCGGAAATTTTTTATGTCAAGAATAAAGAATATCTTTAATCCGTTAGATATTATAAATTTAGAAATTCTTGGCAGTAATTCAGATTTATTCTTATAAAATATCAATATAATTAAGTACAGCGGAAGAAGAACTATTTCGATCAAAAAAACCAACGCCATATAAGAAATAAATACTATGGTTTTAAAAATAACGATAAGATTAACTTCGCCTTTTACGGTTGTCTTCAAATAAGCCTTATAAGCAATAGGTAGGATATTCCTCTATAATAACATATTTATTGTATAAAGAAAAGAAATATTTATCTCTTATATATAGAATATTAGTATAATAGTCTAATTATTTCTTGTAAAGGTACCTATATATGAATTCGTGATCTTCTTTTCTGATATCTATGAACACAAAACCGTAAAACTGTTGAGAAAGATAGTTAAATTTCCTTACCAATTTAGCTAATACTCTTATCGGTCTGTTTTCAATTTTAAATAAAATCTTAAAATTGTGGTCTAGCAGAAGTTTATCAGAATTTTTTGATTCGTTATAAGAAAAAGCCAAACCGCCCGGACTAAGATCGTAAATAGGAGCGGATATTTTTTCCTTCCCCCCCTCTTCGTCTTTAAAATATCCGCTCTGTTTTAAAGTATAGGACGATACTCTTGAAAATTGGCTGGCGTATTTAATAATTTTTAGATCTATTATCTGAGATTTTTGATGATTATTAATAAGGTAGATTATACCGACCGTATAATTCCTGTATAGAATAGGAATAATCGATAAAGAAAAAATATTGTTTTTAGATAAATCCAGAAGATACTGGGATAAAACTTTGTTTAATGAATTCTCTTGAGTTTTGTTTTTGTCAACCTCGTATTTTACCCACTCGTCTCTCGTAATTATCTCTAAACTTGAATCAATCTGCCTGTTAGGTATATCCGCGTGAGTGTTTGGAATGTACAGTATTTTACCGTATTTTAAAACCAGCTCTTCAAATATATTTTTAGCGGTATAATTTCTCAACATTAATATCTTATTGTTTGAAATGATCGACGATAACTTCTCTTTAAATTTCGTCAAAATAACGTCGATTTTTATATCGGTAAAATCGGCGCTAACAGGCGGCTTATCCGGGAAATAGCTAATATCGCTAACGGGATAGTTTAGCGGAAGAATATCTTTTTCAATCTCAAATTCAACCGGAATAGTCTCGGTCAGTCTGATTCTTTCAAACTTTCTAAGAAGGTTCCTGATTATGC
>JAGOCL010000106.1 GCA_017998755.1 Spirochaetota bacterium
TATCAGTACTACGTCTAACTTGTATTGAGATAAATTCCTCGCAATGCATGCTCCGGTTACTCCGGCTCCGATAATAGCTACGTCAAAACGCATTTATAAAGCTCCCTAATTATGAGTATAATTTTTTTATATAATTATCAAGACTTTTTTAAGAATAAAAAAGCGATATTATTTGAGTATTTACTAATAAAATGCTATTATTTAGCAATATTAAACAAAAAAAGAGTTTGCCGCAGTATCGTATAAATTCGGCGGCAAATTATTCTATATTGGATTGTAAAAAATGTTAAATAGAGATTTTGACGTAGTCGTAATAGGGGGGGGGCACGCCGGGTGCGAAGCCGCCGCAATTTGCGCAAAATCCGGACGTAAAACTATACTTATCACTCAAAACCTGGATATGATAGCGCGCTTGAGTTGCAACCCTTCTATCGGCGGCATAGCCAAAGGGCATATAGTTAGCGAAGTAGACGCGCTTGGCGGACTAATGGCTAAGATCATCGACAAAACGATGATCCAGTTCCGAATGTTAAACACAAAAAAAGGACCGGCCGTACAGGCGAAGCGAGCTCAAGCCGATAAACTTGATTATCACGTCTTGATGAAGAAAACTCTTGAAAATACGAATAATCTTTACCTTTTTCAAGATACCGCAGTAGATTTTATTATAGAAAACGGGGCTATCGCCGCCGTCGTTACCGAAAGGGGAAACAGAATATCGTGTAAAGCGTGCGTTTTGACTACCGGCACTTTTATGGAAGGCAAGATCCATATCGGAGAATTTCACGCAACTTCAGGAAGGTTAGGCGAGCCCGCCGCGCAGGGATTATCTGTCAATCTCGTTAAGCATGGTTTGGAGTTAGGAAGACTAAAGACCGGAACGCCCGCCAGAGTAGCGAAAAGAAGTATCGATTTTACCAAACTACAAGCCCAAATCGGCGACGAAAATATGTTTAGTTTCTCAAATTTCAGCGGCGGACTCGTCGATCGACCAAATTGCCCTTGTTATATAGGTTATACAAATAGTAAAACCCACGAAATAATCAGAAGAAATTTTCACAGATCTCCGCTTTTCAGCGGCAAGATAAAAGGCGTAGGCCCCAGATACTGCCCTTCTATTGAAGATAAAGTGAAGAAATTTGGAGAAAAAGAACGACATCAGATATTTATCGAGCCGGAAGGTCTATATACGGATGAAATTTATCTCAACGGACTTTCTTCTTCGTTACCGGAAGACGTTCAACATGAATTTTTGACGTCGATAGAGGGCTTTGAAAATCTAGAGATTTTAAGGCCGGCATACGCCGTCGAATACGATTTTATCAACCCGATACAGTTAAACCCGTCGCTTGAAACTAAAATTATCAAAGGGCTTTTTGTCGCGGGGCAAACTAACGGCACGTCGGGATACGAAGAGGCCGCCGGACAAGGAATCGTAGCCGGTATAAACGCAAACTTATACGTAGCAAAAGAACCGCCGCTCGTAATACGACGAGACGAAGGATATATCGGCGTCTTAATCGACGACTTAGTAACAAAAGGGGTAAAAGAGCCGTACAGAATGTTTACCTCCAGAGCGGAATACAGACTCAAACTTCGACAAGACAACGCCGATATAAGATTGGCCGGTTACGCGCAAAAATACGGACTTCTCAACGAAACTGATAAGATAATCTTTACCGAAAGGATAAGCGATATTGATAAATTAAAAAAATTATTCTTGGAAATGAAACTAACCGTTGACGAACTTGAAGCTATCAATCAACCGGAAATAAAAAAGGGCTCTTTTTGGTATCAATATCTGAAGAATCCAAATGTAGACTTTATTAAAGCTTACGAAATTTTTAAGAAATACAGAGACGAACTCGTTAATCAAAATAATTTCTTAACCGCGGCGATCGAGGTTAAATATCAAGGTTACATCGAAAGGCAGAATAAATTTATCAACCGGGATAAAAAAATGGAAGAACGCGCTCTGCCGGAAAATATCGATTACGATAAAATTTACGGAATTTCTATAGAAGGTCGCGAGAAACTTAAACAGGTTCAGCCAAAATCTTTAGGGCAAGCTTCGCGAATTCTCGGAGTAAGCCCGTCGGATATATCTATTTTATCTATGCATATTATAGCGTATCGCAAATAACGCCTACTCTTTTCCGATCATATCTTTTACTTTAGCGAGTATCTCGGATGTTTTTTCTTTTTCCACCAACTCAAGCATTCTAGACTCGACAAAATCCTTAGCGGTCGGGCTAAAATTCCCAGCAGTAACGCAAACCCCTTTGTCTATTTTTTCCTCTTTTAATTTGTTGTAAATACTTCTTAGAGTAAGATCTCCGACCGTCGTTACGGACCTCATAAACAAGAAATAATACAATTCTACAAAAGTTTTTGTCGAAACTTCAACGTACATTTCAAGACTGTTGTTAACCTGTTGTTCAATTTTATTGTATTTGATAAAGCCGTTTAACCTCGAGTATCTGTTGATATAGACCTTTACAAAATATTTGCATATACTTGTAAATTGACTAACGGAACCTAAAAGATACTTTTCCAACAAAGAATTCTCGTTTAATTGAGAATAAGTTGCAACTTTTTCATCTACGTCTTTATAAGCCGGATTTATCTCAAGGATTTTCCTCCAATTCAATATCGCTTTATTCAAATCGTGAATATTTACATAAGAATCGGCAAGATTATAATACGCTTCGAGCAACTTATCGTTTGACAAAGTACCGGATTGTATCGCTAAACCAAAATCGTCTATAGCTTTCAGATAAACTTTTTGTTTCTTATGAATATTTCCGAGAAAGAAATTTATCTCTCCGGCATATTTTGGCGACGAACTAACTTTATGGAAATATTTTAGCGCTTCGTCCACCCGATTGAGATTATAAAAACAATTCCCAATAAGATAAGATACGTCAATATCGTCTGTATTATCTTTGTGAAATTTAAGTAATTTATCAAGCGCATCCTTGTATTTTTTTACTCGATAATAAGCTAATCCAAGATATTTATAGTTTTCAAGATTATCAGGCGCAAGTTTTTCAACGATTTTAAAAAAAGCTACGGCTTTATCAAACTCATTTTTTTCCAGTTCTATCTTTCCCAGATTATAATTAGCTTCGACGCAAAAATCGTCCTTTTTCTTTGCTAATAGATAAAATTTCTTTGCGTCGTCTATGGCGCCCATCTCTCTATATACGCCGGCAATCTTTAAATCAAGCCCGACTTCGGCGTTATCTAGCGTCGACTCGCTGTGATTGAGAAGCGTCGTATACTCTTTGATCGCCGCTAAATATGATTTTACTTCAAAATATAAATCGGCGAGCTTTTCCCGAACGGCGTAATTATTAGGGCTGTTTTTTAAAATTTTTTTTAACTCATCTATCGCTAGATATTTGTCTTCTTTACTTATTTTTTTTATTTTATCTTTAACTACAACGGCTTTTTTCTTGGAAAATAAAGACAATAACCCAAAAACAAGAATTAATACCGCTAATATAACAATTAAAATAACTATTATTAAATCCACGTCTCCCCCGTATCTTAATTATATCGGATTTTTAACAAAAAGAATATAATTATTATTTATAATTATAAAATATAATATTAATAACTTTTTTTTACTTTAAGATAAAAATTATGCTTCCGCAAATGTAAATATTTAACTTTTTTTATTGTCTTTGACAATATTTGTTATTATCTTATGCAAAACTAACGAATATTAGGCGCGAAATATTTCGCATTAGGGGGTAATTATGAATTACGACAAGATGACTATACTCGTTCAACAGGCGATCCAACAGTCGGCGACGCTGGCTATAAAAAATAATAATAGCGAAGTCGACGTCGAACATCTCATAATGGCTTTGCTAGAACAAAAAGAGGGCATAGTATCCCCGTTATTTGAACTTATCGGGATTAATACTTCGCAAATCAAAAATGAAATTAATCAACTGATAAAAAACAAAGCCAGTCTGGTTGGCGAACCTAACCGGAATCCGACGCTTTCAGTAAATATGGGCAAACTCTTTATTAATGCAGAAAAAGAGATGAACAAACTCAACGACGAATATATCGCCGCGGAACATATAATTTTAGCGTCGTTGAAAATGAATAACAAACTATCAGATTTATTTAAGAAATTCGGCATAAATGAAGATAATATTCTTTCTGCGCTAAAACAGATAAGGGGTAATCAGAGAATTACCGATCAAGATCCGGAATCAAAATATATGTCGCTCGACAAATATACCCGCAATCTTACCGCTTTGGCGCGGCAGAATAAACTTGATCCGGTTATCGGGCGGGACGAAGAGATCCGTAGAGTTATGCAGGTTCTTTCCAGACGAACAAAAAACAACCCAGTATTAATAGGCGAGCCCGGCGTAGGTAAAACCGCTATAATCGAAGGGCTCGCCCGAAGAATTTTTGAAGGGGACGTTCCTCAAAGTTTGAAAAACAAAAAAATCCTTTCTCTTGATCTGGCTCGGCTTGTCGCCGGCGCAAAATACAGGGGGGAATTCGAAGAACGTCTTAAATCCGTTATTCAGGAAATAGAAAAATCCGACGGAGAAGTTATCCTTTTTATAGACGAACTTCACACATTAGTAGGCGCCGGCTCCGCAGAAGGGTCGATGGACGCTTCGAATATTTTAAAACCCTCGCTTGCGCGTGGCGATCTGCGTTGTATCGGAGCGACGACCCTAGACGAATATAGAAAACATATAGAAAAAGACGCGGCGCTGGAACGAAGATTTCAAACCGTGTACGTCAAAGAACCGACCGTCGAAGATACCATTGCGATACTGAGAGGACTGAAAGAGAGATACGAAGTTCATCACAAAGCTCGTATACAGGATAGCGCGATAATTAGCGCCGCGGTACTATCAAACCGCTATATATCAAACAGATTTCTTCCGGATAAAGCGATTGATCTCATCGACGAAGCGGCAAGCAGGTTGAAAATGCAGATTGAAAGTCAGCCGGAGGAGATCGACGTAATTGAGCGGAAAATATTACAACTTGAGATGGAGAAAAGAGCTTTATCGAGAGAAGAAGACGACGTTTCCAAAGAAAGGCTAATTAAACTCGAAGACGAACTGAGAGATTTGAAAGAAAAATCGAGCGTTCTCAAAACTCAATGGAACAACGAAAAGAAAGTAATAGAAGAGATAGCCAAAGCAAAAGAAGATCTGGAAAATCTCAAATCCAAAGAGGAGGAGTACATTAGGCAGGGCAATCTTACCGAGGCGAGTAAGATAAAATACGGAGAAAAGATAGCTCTGGAATCGAAATTAAAAAATTATACCGAAAAACTCGACGAACTTCACAAAACTACCAGTCTTCTGAGACAGGAGGTAACGGAAGAGGATATCGCATATATCGTCTCAATGTGGAGCGGAATTCCGATAAAAAAAATGCTCGAAAGCGAAAGAGATAAACTGTTGAAACTCGAAGACCACCTCAAATTATCTATCGTGGGTCAGGACGAAGCGATAGTCGCAGTAAGCAACGCTATAAGAAGAAACAAAGCGGGCATTTCAAACGAAAATAGACCGATCGGTTCTTATATATTTGCCGGACCTACGGGCGTCGGAAAAACCGAATTATCCAAAGCGCTCGCAAAATTTCTTTTCGACGACGTTAGAGCCATGACTCGTATAGATATGTCCGAGTATATGGAAAAACATAGCGTGTCTAGGTTAATAGGAGCGCCGCCCGGATACGTCGGTTACGACGAGGGAGGACAACTCACCGAAGCTATTAGAAGACGCCCCTACTCTGTCGTACTTCTCGACGAAATAGAAAAAGCGCATCCCGACGTATTTAACGTACTCTTACAGATACTCGACGACGGAAGACTTACCGATAATCAAGGTAGGACGGTAGACTTCAAAAATACTATAATCATAATGACGAGCAACATCGGCTCGCATCTTATACCCGACTCCTCCTCTATAGACGCCGATATGAAAAATCTTATTCAAGGCGAAATCCGAAAAGTATTCCGTCCCGAATTTCTTAACAGAATCGACGATATAATAATCTTTCATAAATTGAACAAAGACCATATCAAAGACATAATCAAATTACAGTTAAAAGAGTTGGCCGATAGACTGAAAGGAAAAGAGATAACGCTCAATTTCTCAAACGATCTAGTCGATTTCATAGCAAACGTCGGATACGATCAACATTTCGGAGCGCGTCCCGTTAGAAGGGCAATACAAACATATATTGAAAATAATATAGCAAAAGAGATCATCGCAGGAAATATTGTTGAAAAAAGCGAGCTCGAATTAAATATCAAAAACGACGAGCTGAAGTTTAAGATTTTATAAATTATTATATTCAAAACGGGAATTCCCGTTTTGAATATTTTCATATTTCTATACGCAAAAAAAAATCGAAACTTACAAACTATTCTCAATCTTCATAAAATCTTCATATTCAATTCACGAATGTTTCATAGCAAAAAAGCTATACTATTTCATATAACAAACGGAGAGAACGAAATGCTTATACGAAAAATAGTTGCGATCGTCGGTTTAGCGCTTGCCGTCGCGCTTTCTGCCGAAAATTACGATACGACGACCGACGATAACGACGCGCTCGCTTTGGACATAGATAAGGCCGTAAAATACGGCTTAATAAATAACCTAATTCAAAAAAATAACGCCGTCGAGCTACAAACAAAATTATTAAACTTGGCTACGTCTTGGAATTATATAGTCGACGCTCCTTCCGCAAGCATTTCTATAAACAAAGGGCTGACGCATACAGTTTCCGACAACGCAAATAATTCAGCGTCGACAGAAGGGATCGATATCGGTATAAATACGGGCTTAAGTATAAGCGCAAGCTCGATATTCAAAATAATTCAGATAGCTAACGACTACAATAAAGGGAAATTAAATTACGAGCAATTGAAACTAAAATTCAATATCGAGATCAAAAGATCTTATTATAGTCTGGTCGTTATGGAAAAACAACTCGAATTAAAAGAACTGGCTCTGGCTAACGCTAAGATTTTATTCGACGCCGCCTCGCTAAAATTCGATAACGGAGTAATATCCGAAATCGACAGATTGAAAAGCGAATACGCTTATAAAACGCTTATTCCGGAGTTGAATAAATTAAAGAATTCATATAAAAACTCTCTAAATTCGTTTAAACAGATAATCGGAATAGATATTGCCCAAAAAATAGAATTATCGTCCGATATACCCGAGTTTAACGCCGATATCGCCGATCTAGTCAAAGATTTTGAAATAGATAATAACCGTCAAGTCCAAACGCTCGTTTACGATCTAAATAGCGCGGAATACTCAAGAAACAACTATATAGCGAACATAGCGCCGACTTTCAATCTTGGGTACGCTTTTTCGGGATCTAACGACTTCAAAAACGCCGGATGGAACGTTACAAATTCTCTGAAATTATCGGTTTCGATGGGACTTGACGGCTTACTTCCATTCTCGTCGGCGCAAACAAATATTATTAACTCTCAATACAATATAAATAAAATAAAAAACAACATTCTGAACCAAAAACAGCTGATTAGTCTTGAACTTAACAAAACCGCGGATACTCTTAACGAGCTTAAAAACTCGATGAAATCTTACGAAATGAATATCGAAATAGCTGATAAAACTTACGAAATGTCCGAAAAACTGTATAGCTCAGGCAGATACGGCTATTTGGAATTTAAACAGGCGGAAGAGAATAAATTCGACGCTCGTTTAAAATTATTAAATTCCAAATATGAGTTTTTATCGAACGTCTACGATTTGGAATATTTAATCGGCAAAGAAATTATCAGGTAGTTTAAATTCCGTTAATAAACGGGCTAAATAACAGGTAGTGTCAAAAGTTTTATGAAAACGTTATGAAACTACAAAATGTTCTTTGAAATAAATATTATCCAGTAGAACCGAGAAGCTTAATCCATTTATCTTGAATTGTATCGATATTATCAAACAAATT
>JAGOCL010000107.1 GCA_017998755.1 Spirochaetota bacterium
ATCGATAATTATCCTGAATACGAAGATATAAACGAAATATTTTTCGATCAAATAACGCGCCATTACTCAATTAATGACGATATTTTCAAACTAATCGTAACAAACAATCATTTTTTTATAAAATCTAAATATATCGTACAATATTCTCAATTTTACTACAATTACTATAAGTTGTCGCTTATTTCAGATAAATGCAAAGTTCATTTGAAATATCTAAACGAAATCAACGCTATTAATGCGAACGTTTATTTACTGCAAATTTTATCTCAGGGCGCTCGCGGCGATATGGAAGAATATTTATACAAAATCGACGACGTTTTAAATTATCTTATTCCACTCGACGTCGAAATTGTTAAAATATCCGGGATTAATTCCAAATATAAAAATATTCTTCTACAAGAAGCCGAGATAATAAAAAAAACATATCTGGTCGTAATAATAAAATTTTTATTAAAATACAAAAATTATCCCGAACCAAAACTTTACGATTATCTTTACTCTCAGTATCTTTCAGAATTTCTTGAGAATTCTATCCCCGCCAAATACTATAACAAAATTAGGCCCTTGATAGAAAGAAATACCGCCGTAAAGTATAACATTTCCGAAACAGACAAAGCTACCGACGCTGTTGAGAGCTCCAATTACGAAATTTTAGACGTAGGTTTATCAACTAACGTATTAAAAGATATATATAAATACCTGAAGGGGGAAAGTATGTCCGCGGATATAAAAGAAAAACTTGAAAAAATTTTAACGCTTAAGACAATCCCGATGTTCGAATCTCTAGATATTAACAATATAATGCAGATTTCAGAAATTACGAAGTATAAAGACTTTGACGAAAAAGAGACCGTTATGCGCGAAGGAGAATCGAGCGATAACTTTTATATCGTCGTCGCAGGCAAAGTAGACGTTATAAGAAACAATATCAAGCTAAACGAAGTCGGTCCGGGGAGCATACTCGGAGAACTAGGCGTAATCGACGACGACGTTAGGACCGCCACGATTATTACAAAAGAAAAGACTACGCTTCTCGCGCTGGATGGAAAAGACTTTATCGACCTTCTTCATAAAAACGCTACGATATCTTACTCGGTTATCAAAACTTTAACAAGCAGGCTTAGGGGGATGATCGAGATGAAAACTAAATAATCAAAACCTTTTAAACATTATCTCTATATCTTCTTCCTTAACTATTAGCACCGGTTTCTTAGCGTCCATCATTACTTCCATGTGAGCCCGGGTAATCAGATCCCTTTTAGACCTATTTAGCTCCCAGCCGCCCATAATTATAAGATCGACGTCCTCTTCTTCAGCCGTTTCAAGTATCTTCGTCGATACCGCTCCGCTTTTCAATATCTTATTTATTTTGACCCCTTTACTTTTCGCAAGCTCGTCTACATAATTGAGGTATCTATGACCGTTTGACTCAAGATTTTTCTCATACTCAAGCGATTCTTCTTGAATAAATATCTTCGAAATAAGAAGTTCGTTTAACGTCGAAGTGTCTATAACAAACAAAATATTCAAATCATATTTAAACGTTTTTGCGAGCATTATTGAATATTTTGCCGCATTAATTGAAGAATCCGAGCCGCTTATAGCGACTAAAATTTTCTTAATCAAAGGTTTCATTCTTCATCCTCCTGTAATCTTGATTTAACCATTTTAGTTATAAATAACTCGTCTCGTTCCCTCTCCTCTAAAGCCCCTTCGATAAACTTCAGAGTCTCTTCCGTCTCCGGAATAACTACTTTTTCAAGAGCGTTTACTCTTCTTTGCGTTTTCTTTACCTCTCTCGACAAACGCCAAACGATAGTTCGAATCTCCGCCATCTCGCAAAGCGCCGATATCAACTTTAAAAATTTCTTCGAAGTCTCGTCTATTATGGCGTTGGTATTCAAATACGAGTACTGCAAATTCATTCGGGGCGGATCGACATGAGCCGAAGGCAGACTCATCCCCATAAGCTTGATCGTTTTCTTTTGCATAGAAAACGGATATTTTATACTTCTAGATTTATCCTCAATCTCTTTATGCCCATAGGACTGCACCGCTTTAGTAAACGAGCGGTAAGCGTCGGTAATAAGTTTGTCCATATCCTTTTCAACGCGTTTGGTCCTTTCCAGATAGCTCATTAGCTCGATTACCAATATCTCCCTTTTCTGATCTAAAAGTTCGTAACCCTCGCGGGCAATTTGTCCCGACTGTTTTAGTTGATGAAGATTACTTTTTGTAGGCGGGATATTTAGTTTTGCCATTAACTACCCCTTGTTTTTCAGATATTTTTGGATATATTTATTATTAATTCTATACAATTCAGATTCGGGTAAAGTTTTTAAAAGCTCCCAAGCCAAATCAAGCGTCGCTTCAATAGATCTATTTTCCTCATTACTTTGAGACAGAAATTTCTTCTCAAATTCGTTACCAAAATCAAGATATTTTTTATCAAGCTCGCTTAGCTCTTCTTCCCCGATAACCGAAGCTAAAGCGCGTATCTCTTTTACCTTCGCATAACAGGCGAACAACTGAGACGATACGTCTTTGTGATCTTCGCGAGTCATCCCTTCTCCGATACCGTCTTTCATCAATCTCGATAAGGAAGGAAGTCCCGCGACCGGCGGATATACGTTTTTCTGAAAGAGCTCCCTCTCCAAAACAATCTGGCCTTCGGTAATATAACCGGTTAGGTCTGGAATCGGGTGAGTAATATCGTCGTTTGGCATAGACAAAATAGGAATTTGAGTAATAGATCCTTTTTTATTCTTTATCCTACCCGCGCGCTCGTATAGCGAAGCCAGATCGGAATACAAATACCCCGGGTACCCTTTTCTAGAAGGTATCTGCCCTCTGGTAGTCGACACCTCTCTTAAAGCCTCGCAATAGTTCGTCATATCTGTCATTATAACTAAAACGTGCATTCCCAGATCGTAAGCAAGGTACTCCGCCGCAGTCAACGCCGCTCTCGGAGTTAGAAGACGCTCGACCGACGGGGCGTCGGCTAAAGAGAGATACATAACGACGTTCGACAAAACTCCGGATTTTTCAAAATTATCAATAAAAAACTTCGCAACGTCGTATTTTACCCCCATACCGGCAAAGACGACGGTAAACTCTTCGTTCGCATTTTTAAGAGTCGCCTGCCGCGCGATTTGCGCCGCCAATACGTTGTGGGGAAGCCCGTTTCCGCTGAAAATAGGAAGTTTTTGACCTCTTATAAGCGTAGTCAATCCGTCTATAACGCTGATACCCGTTTGTATAAAATCGCGAGGATATTCTCTTACATACGGATTGATAGCGGCGCCGTTAACGTCCCGGTAATCGTCTGTAAATATCTGAGGCAGTCCGTCGAACGGCTCCCCAAGCCCGTTAAATACCCTTCCGAGCATATCGCGACCAACCGGAATAGTCATCGGTACCCCTAAGAATTCTATGCTGGTATTTTTTATCGTAAGTCCTGCAGTATTTCCAAATACCTGAACTACGACGCTTTTTTCGCTAACAGACAAAACTTTACCTATCTGAGAATTTCTTTTTTCATCAAAAACCCGAACTACTTCGTCGTATTTAACGTCGGCGTTTTTCTCGAGCATTAGTATAGGACCTTCTATTTTCTTTAATCCCAACGATTCTATTTTTACCATACTTCGCCTCTATCCCTTATAGAATTTCATCAATTCGTCAAATTTATCTCTTATCTTAAATATATAATTTTCAAGCTCTTCCGTATTATCGTTTGATACGGTCGATTTCAACTTCGCTATCTCGTCGACTAATCCAAGCTCTCTGATTTTAATTAGAGGCGTTCCTAACTTCAATGTATTTTCAGAACTCCAATAAAAATTCATAATAACCTTTAGCAGTAAAGATTGCTTTTTTGGCGTCGAATACATATCTATCTCGTCGAATGCGCTCTGCTGAAGATAACCCTTTTTTAACAGATCTGCGACTAGTAAAATAAGTCTCTGACTATCCGGAAGCGAATCCGGTCCGACGAGTTTTACTATCTGAGCAAGACGCTCCTCCTTTTTAAGGATTGCCATTGCCTCCGCTCTAACGTTTAAAATATCGCCGTCGACGCCGTTCCAATACTCTTTTATCTCGTCGTTATATTCCGAATAAGAATCAAGCCAAGATATACTGGGATAATGCCTTGCGTTCGCTAAAGATTTATCAAGCGCCCAAAAACATCTGATAAATCTCTTAGTATGCTGAGTTACCGGCTCGGAAAAATCTCCTCCCGGAGGAGAAACGGCTCCGATTATGGAAATAGACCCTTCTTCGTCGTTAGCCGTTCGGACTAATCCGGCGCGCTCGTAAAACTCCGCCAGCCGCGTCGGTAAATACGCGGGGAATCCCTCCTCGGCGGGCATCTCCTCAAGACGTCCCGATAACTCTCGAAGCGCCTCAGCCCATCGGGAAGTAGAGTCCGCCATAATAGCGACGTTATACCCCATATCCCGAAAATACTCCGCTATCGTTACTCCCGTGTAGATAGATACCTCTCGCGCGGCGACGGGCATATTAGAAGTATTTGCTATTAATATAGTTCGTTTCATAAGCGGCTCTTTAGACTCGGGATCTATAAGATGAGGAAATTCGTTTAGAACGTCGGTCATCTCGTTGCCGCGCTCTCCGCAACCGATATACACTATAATATCGGCGTCCGACCACTTAGCGAGCGCGTGTTGGGTCATGGTCTTTCCTGTCCCAAATCCGCCGGGAATCGCCGCCGTTCCTCCCCTCGCAATAGGGAAAAACATATCTATAACCCTCTGTCCCGTTACTAACGGTTGATTCATCGCAAGCCGCTCTTTATAAGGCCGAGGTTTTCTTACGCTCCAATAATGCGCCATTTTTATCTCGGCTCCGTTGTCAAGTTTGGCTATAGTTTCTAATACCGTTTTTTCCGCTTCGTCTGAAATATAATCAATTTTACCCAATTTAGTATCCGGCGGAATCATTATAAAATGCCTGACTAGAGCGGTTTCATCGACATACCCTATCTTAGTTCCGGCCGATACCAAATCGCCTTTCTTGACGATAGGAACAAATTTCCATTTTTTATCAAGCGATATCGGGTCGGCTTTGACTCCCGGAGATAAAAAAAACCCGCTTGTTCTCGAAAGTTCCATTAGCGGACGTTGAATTCCGTCGTAAATTCCTTCGAGGAGCCCCGGTCCCAATAATACCGACAACGGCCTTTTATGAGATACGACTTCGTCGCCTATACCCATCATGGAATTCTCTTCGTAAACTTGAATCGTAGCCTTGCCCCTGTCAAGTTTGATTATTTCTCCGACAAGACGCTTTTCGCCGACGTAAACAACGTCAAGCATACCGGCGGTATTCATGTTAATCGCTTTTACAATCGGGCCGTCTATATCTACAACCGTACCTTTAACAACGTCGCTCATTCTTTCTCTCCAT
The DNA here is from genome assembly GCA_017998755.1 of Spirochaetota bacterium. Classification (GTDB taxonomy): domain Bacteria; phylum Spirochaetota; class GWE2-31-10; order GWE2-31-10; family MWDO01; genus MWDO01. The sequence continues at coordinate 5,431 of JAGOCL010000107.1, forward strand.
TTCCGGATAAGAGACTGAATATTTTCAACCTCTCCATAGACTTTAAATTATTTATATAATTATCCAGCGATACGTACGACAACTTATCCCCTTCCTTATTTGTAACATAGTACCCCTCTTTATTGTCCGAATAAATTATAGTATCAATCGAGCCGTTTTTAAGTTTAATTTCTCTAATCTCCTTCTCGGTAAGTTTAATATCTTCCAATTTTCCGACTTCTATGCAGTAAGAGCTCGAATTCATCTCATCCAAAGAACTCTTGATAAGATTAGATATAAAACGCTTTGGCTCGACATTTTTCCCTTTTATTATCAAATCTTTAACGGAACTAAATACCTCGTCTATAATGTTCCCGACATAAGATAACCGTCTCTTTTTAACGTCGATATCTATCGATGCAAATATCTTTTTAGTCTCTTCTTCAATTGATTTCATTGTTAAAGATGCGGTATCTTTTTCATAGCTCTCAATTTCAACGTCAATATTTCGTATTATCTCTTCGGCGTCCTTACTCGCCTTTTTAAGTATCTTTTCAGCTTTATTCTTTGCGTCGTTAAGTATTTCGTCCCGAAGTTTATCGTCCCCTTTAATTACTTCCATGCCTTCTCCTTGTTCGTGAAAAACATATCCCTCTTCCGGTTCATTTATCTCGCCGTCTTAGAGCTTCTCAAAAATCAAGACTTTTGCGTCAAGCGATAAATGAAATTATAATAGTTTAAACGTAAATTTTCAATAACAATTAAATTAAATTTTTTATTTTGAATTTTTTAGGATTTTATTTATTAATCAACGAAGTTATACAATAACTTTAGTATATTCTAAACGGGAATTCCCATTTTATATTTTTAAATTATTTCATGCCGCTAGATCCTTCCAAACGTCTTTTATCCCATTCGCCCTTATATATCGCGGCGATCTCTTTAGATTTGATAATCAATATATTTTCGTCGTTATTATTCGCCGCGTTGTCGCTCCAATTTGAAGAACCTGTTATCACAGTAGCGCCGTCTTTATCCCAATCGAGTATCATGACTTTATGATGGAGTTTTCCGCCCCGATCGCCTATATTAAAATAATTTCCATCGATTTTATATGGAACTCCCGCTTCTTGTAAATATTCTTCCTTCGAGTAGTATAATTGCGATTCGTCGTAAATTCCTTCTACGTCAAGACCTTCTCGGAATTTTTGTACAATCTCTTCGGTAAGTCCGGTATGCGTAAAAGAATACGCCATAAAATATATCGAAGATTCCGCCAAACTCGCCGAGTCGATTATATAGTCTATAGTTTTTCTTCCATAGTAAATATTAGGCGCGAATAGTATCTCGAATTCCGCGTTGTCTATAAAGTATTTAGTTATTTCGGGCGCCGGCGCGCTTCCATCTAGTCCCAACATATATTCAAACTGCTTTCGATAAGATTCGACCATATCGTTAGATTTGATTAAAAGAGAATTATTGTTATTCGACAATAAACAAGTATCCGTCATATTAGTCGAGCCGGTATAAAGATATTTTGAGCCGTCGATTGTCGTAAATAACATAAATTTGTCGTGCATGATAGAATTGTTTATAAGAGCAAAGTCGGTAAAACTGGCGCATTCAGGGAAATCGATCCTTTTTTTGCCCTCAACGGGAAATTTTTTATCCAAAGCGTCGGCAATCCTGTAATACGCTAGGTAATAATCGCCGGATAATTCGGATAATTTATCGTAACCGTCAAGATTACCGATAAACCTGACTCGAACCCCTCTCTCGATAGCTCTCTCAAGCGCTTGGATTACGTTTTCTCTATCTAACCCGTAAATCGCTATATCGAGCGGAAAAGACGGCGATTGATTATCAATCAATTCGATTATAGTATCGTCTATCGTAGTATCTTCGCCCGGAGAGGTAAAGTAAATTTCAATATTGTCAAAATAATTTATCCCATAACTTCTCGAGCATATTTCCGAAGGGGCAAGCCCCGCTTTATATCCGATAAATTTCAAACTGCGCCTAACGCCGTCTCCGACGATTGGTATAGAAGAATCGTAAGTTAAAGAATTAGCGTCGGGGTCTTCGCAAATATATTCTCCCATTGTCCATCTTATTTCAACGCCGGGAGTCGCGCAAGTCGCTCTGATTTCTCGATCAAACCGATATACGCCGCTATCTGAATCAACATTAATCGGCGTTACCTTGATTTGCTCCAGCTCTATATTTCTAAATTGATACGAGCCCTTTTCGATCTTTTGAGTCGTTTTATGATAAAAATAGGTTATACCGTCGTCGCCAACTCCCTCGAATACGACCTCGTAATCTCCTTCAACCGCGTCGAATATATTAACCGCGATATCCGTCGCGCCAGACGGTATAATGTAATTCAAATTTCTTTCAAAATTAGCTTTAATAAATTTTACGTTTATATTGGGTATTACGTTTGGAAGCGCAAAAGAAATTTTATACCCGACGGCGCCAACGCCGTTTTCCTCCGGAGAAAGCGCGACAGAGTTTGCCGGTTGATCGATAGAATTTGAACACGAGAATAACA
>JAGOCL010000108.1 GCA_017998755.1 Spirochaetota bacterium
ATCTCGTTAAAAATATTCTTCATATCTCTAACATTTTCAATTATAATACATTTTTCATTATTTTCAATATCGTTATTTTCTGATAGATAAGTTTTATTAATTTTATATTTCTCAGCTTCTCTAACTCTATTAGACATTTTTTTTACGTTGAGTATTTCGCCTGTCAATGATATTTCTCCGATAAAACACGCATCTCCTTTAACAGGCGCATTAATTTTTGAAGAATATATTGCCATAGCTATAGCAAAATCTATTCCCACATCCTTTATTTTTATTCCTTGAGTTATATTAACATAAATATCGTAATTATTAAGATTTTCACTCAAATATTTATTAACTACGCCAATAATTTTATTAATTCTGCTTATTTCTATTCCTTCAGAATACCTTCTTGGATTAACAAATACCGTTGGAACAACTAACGCTTCAATTTCAATCAGGAAAGTACGAATACCCTCTACTGCAATCGTTTTGCACTTCCCGACTATACTATTATAGATATTTTTTTCTTTTAAAGTCTCAAGATTATTATCTACTATTTTTAAACCTTTCGCCCCCATATCAAAAAACAAAATATTATCAATTGTTCCAAACCTATTTTTCACAGATCTTAATATCCTATAATTATTTCTGGCGTCAAATTCAAAATACAAAACGACGTCTACCAAATGTTCGATAATTTTTGGTCCGGCTATCTCGCCGGATTTGTTAATGTGCCCGACAATAATTACGGGAATATTGAAAGATTTAGAAAACTCAACTATATCGTTAGCGCAAATTTTCATCTGAGATAAATTACTAACAGAACCGTCGTTTTCAATTTTCTCATGTTTAAGCGTTTGAATTGAGTCAAAAAAAATAATATCCGGTTTTTCTTTTTTACATAACTCTATTATTGCCGTTAAATCATTATTATTTGATAAAAAAAAACGATCTTTTTTTAATTCAAGTCGATCCGCTCTTATTTTTAACTGTTGTAACGTTTCTTCGCCGGAAAAGTAATATATTTTTCTACTATTTTCAATATTCTCCGCTAAATAAAAAAGAAGCGTCGATTTTCCAATTCCGGGCTCTCCAGAGAGTAAAATAACCGAACCGCAAATTATACCGTCTCCAAAAAAAGTATTTAAATCGTTGTTAGAAATTTTTATTATTTCGTGAGGATCAATTTTTATATCTTGTAATAAATTTAGTTTTATTTCTTGTCGTAACGTTAAGTCTTTTTCTTTATGTTTTTCCTCAACTAACGTATTCCAAGAATTACATTGGGGGCATTTGCCTATCCAAGACGAGGTTGAGTAACCGCATTCAACGCATAAAAATTTTTTGCTATTTTTCATTAATTTTATTAAGAAGTATATCGTATGACTGAGATACAAGATCTTTAATATTTAAAAAACTGTTTTTATTTTCTATTAAACCTATTACCTTTGATAATAATAAGTAATGACCGTCGCTATCTTTAATTAAGTTATCGCTTATAACAGGCGCCGGACAACTATTTCGTAATTTTGTATATAAAGTTTCGTTTAAGTTTTCCGTTATAAGCAAATATGCTCCGGTGTTTCCTAAATGAATAAGCTCTTCTATACAACCGTTTATTCTCAAATCGCCGTCTTCATAGTTATTTTTAAAAGAAATTATATAAGGTATCCCATAATTTGATAATTTTTTTGAGACGTTCGTTACGTTATGTTCTATATTTAATATTACAAAATCTGCGTTACATTTTTTGTAAATATCAACTACGTTGGAGATGTCTTTACCGTCGTTATATAAATCTATAACTGGTATATCGACGGCTAAAAACTTATTAGTCATATAAGCATTTTTTAAATTAATAATAAAATCGTTTAACGAAACTTTGTTGACTGAATTAATGTTATGATTGAGAGCAATTTCTTCTATATCTATTCTAAAAATATCAATGTTTTTATCTTTTATTGAATTATAAAAATTGAAATTGACAAAAGAAGAGACAAAAGTTTTTATTTTTTTCTTCTTTCTATTTTTCCAATAAGATATATCTAATTGATTCATAACGTCTAGTCTTTGTAAAATATTTTAACTCTTTTCAACAATCCGTCCCCTTCCGACTCGGTTTCAACGTTTTTTTCTTCTTTTAAAGTCATATGTATAATCCTTCTTTCGAAAGGATTCATTGGCTCTAAAAGAACGTTTTCTTTGGATTTTCTTACTTGTATTGCGGCTGTAAGCGCTATTTTTTTTAACATTTTTTCTTTTCTTGCTCTATAATTTCCAATATCTATTATTACCTTGGTCCATACATTTGAGCTTCTATTAAGAGCGACGTTTACTATGGTTTGAATAGCTTCAAGATTTTTACCTTGTTTACCTATAATAAGCGCTGAATCCGGAGATTCTATTTCTATAATTATCTTTTCATCGTCTTCTTCAATTAAATATATTTTTGCTTCAATATCCATTTTTTCTAGAAGTTCTTTTACAAACATCAAACATCTGTTTCCAAACAATAAGTCGTCTTCAAAAGAAACTTTAGCCGTAAGATCTTTTTTCCCAAATGAAAATATACCGCTCTTGTTTTCAAAATCAAAAACTACTTGATCCTCTTTAAGTTTAAGCGTATCTAACGCGCTGTCTATTATTTCTTTTTCCGTTTTCCCGGAAAATTCTCTAGTTATCATAATTCTCTCCTTTCTATTTAAAACTAAGCTTTTTTCAAAATTTTTTTGTTTCCTTTATTTTTCATTGAGTTTTTTAGTAGTTGTTGGGCAATATTCAGTATATTCATTATTGTCCAATACAAAACCAACCCGGAAGATACGTTGTAAAACATAAAGAAAAATAATACAGGCATCATCCACATCATCATTTTTGCCTGCTTGTTAGATTGCATATCGGGCATTATTAAACTGGAAAATACTTGCGTCGCAACCATTACTATGGGTAAAATATTAAATGAACTTATATTAACAAACGGAATTATAAAATCAAAATTTACAACGGCGTCTGGAAGAGATAAATCTTTTATCCATAAAAATCCCGCGCCTTTAAGCTCAACCATTTTATCTAAAAGCTGGTACATCGCTAAGAGCAAAGGCATCTGTAAAAGTAATGGGAAACATCCGCCGAAAGGATTAATTCCTTCTTTTTTATAAAGGTTCATAGTTTCTCTATTTAATATTTCCGGTTTATCCTTGTATTTTTCTTGTAGTTCCTTAAGTTTCGGCTGTAATTTACTCATCTTTTCCTGCGACTCCATACTTTTATGCGTCAAAGGAGATAACAACAACTTTATTAATACGGTCAAAATAATAATTGCTAATCCATAGTTTTTGACTAGCTTATAAATAAAAGTTAAAATAACCCCCATAACATCGCCAAATCCAAAAAACTTATATTCGACTATTTTAGAAAAATTCGTATCGATTAATTTAAAATCTTTAAAATTATCATATTTTTTAACTATAGATCTGATTTTAGGACCAATATATATGTAAAAAGAAGAATCTAACGTTGAATTTTCAGTATATCTCTCAAAACCGCAATAATAATTATTTTTCTGACTGTCTTTATAATCAAAAAAGTATTTATAATTTTGACTATCAGGGTAAATTATGGCGGTTAAATACCTATCGTCTCTAGCAATCCAGCTTTCTCCGCCTTGTCTATATTTTTCTCCAAATCCCGGTACGGTTGACTTTTTAACTAGCTTATTATCAAAATCCACTTTCTCTACTTTTTTACCGTTAAAATATGAGTACATATCGTATCTTTTGTTAAATTTTTGGCCGTCAGAATTTAAATTCGGCCCCCATCCTATACTAAAAGCGACGTCGGTATTATCAAAATTCATTTGTTCGTTTTTATCGTTAGATATTTTTAAGTCAAATTTAAAAATGTTTTCGTTTTCTATAAAGGTATAAATTTTATCAATTTTATAACTGTTCCCGTTTTTTAAGTCTTTTATCTTTGTAGAAAAAATAAACTTATTATCGACTTTTTCAAAAGAATAACTCTCTTTTCCTCCGGTTAATTCCGAAATTGTTTTTCCGTTTAACCAAGAACCAAATTTTAACTTAAGAGAGTTGTTATTTAACTTACCGTTAACTATATTATATTTATTATTCTGATTTTTTTCTAAAAAGCTGTCTTTTACGTATGCGTTGACTATTTCTCCGTTTATTCTACTAATTTCAACTAAGATATTTTGATTTTCATATATAACATTATCTTCCAAAGCGTCTTTTTGTTCATATAATGATTCAAATACAGTTTCCCGCGTAGTTTCTAATTCGATATTAGTATCTTTCGCTTCTGACGTACCATTCGTTACATCGGTAACGTTCTTTACGCTTTTCCCGTTATACATAAAATAAACATTAATACCTACAAAAACAAAAGCAAGTATTATCATAAAAACAAAAGTCCTGTTGTTATCCATCATTTCTCCAATATTATTTTAACGGATCGTATCCCCCTTTACTCCAGGGACCGCATCTAACCAATCTATACAATGTATAGAATAACGCTTTAAAAAAATTATACTTAACAAAAGCCTGTCTTGCATATTCGGAACAAGAAGGGTAAAACCTACAGGAAGGAATAAATAAAGGCGAAATAAATTTTTTATAAATACTTATAAATAGAATTACAGTCTTATTTAAAAAAAACATTTTTTTTTATTTTTTCTATAACGCTAAAAAAATCTTCTTTTTTCTTAAAAAAATTTCCGTTTTTACTTTTTACGGAGACAATCATGTCTGTATTTTTTATTTCGTTTTTTATTTCGTCAAAAAACTCGCGAACTACTCTTTTTTCGTAGTTTCTTTCTACAGAATTACCAATTTTTTTTTTACGACGATACAAAGCCTATTTATATCCAATTCATTTTTGATAAAATAAAAAATATAACCAACGGATCTTTCAATGGCTCCTTTGTTGAAGATATTTTTTATTTCATAATTTCTTTTTATTCTTTCTTCCTTTTTCATTAATTTATTAAGCAGATATTGTTAATCTTTTTCTACCCTTAAGTCTTCTTCTTTTTAAAACCAATCTACCGTTTTTTGTCGACATTCTGCTTCTAAAGCCGTGAGTTCTAAATTTTTTTACGTTTGACGGTTGATATGTTCTTTTCATATTTATCTCCTAATTTTATATTTTTAATTGTTATTTTTCATTAAAGAAACGAATTATACCATTTTTATATAATTTATGTCAAGATTAAATAATTTATTTTAGCGCTAAACTGATACTACTCGAATTAAATTAACTATAATTACTATAAGTTGTTATAACGTAGCTAATACTTTTTTTATTTCCCTATAAAATATTTTATGTCATTAATTAAATTTTTTTCAATAACGTCAGAAATATTATTAATTATGCTTTCTTTTTGAAAATTAAGAGATTGAATAAACCCCGTATGACCGCATGAAACATATAATTTTTTATTTATTATTCTATCCGGCGTTAGAAATTTTTCAAGTTTTTCTCCTACGATAGCTTTCCATTTGTTTTTAATCAAATCAAGATAAAATTCGTTTTTATATTCCCCTTTATAAAAGCAATAGGGTATTACGTCTTTAATTGACGTTATTTTTTTGTATTTTTCCATCTATAATCTCCAATATTGATAAATACGAATTTTTTTCAAAAATATTTAAAAGAGTATCGTCGCTAATTGTAATAAAAAGCTGTTTATAATCAAACATTTTTGAAATAAATTTTTTTTTCCTATAATTATCCAGTTCTAGAATAACGTCGTCAAATAATAAAATTGGCGAAATGTTGTTATATTTTTTGTAATTATCAGCCTGTATAATTTTCATAATTAAAGACGCCAGTCTGGCTTGGCCAAAAGACGCATAATTATTAAAGTTAATATTGTTCAACAAAAACTGATAATTATCTTTATGAATACCGTAAAAAGAAAAACCTATATCAAGTTCTTTTTTACTACATTCCATTAAAAAGTTAAAAAAAAATTCTTGCGAACATTCTTTGGCGTTAATAGAAGGATAATATAAAATTTTAGCGTTATATTTATAATCGCCAATTTCCATATATTTATCGTTAAAATCTTTACTCGTTATCTTAATAAATTTGTCTCTTTTCTGTTGAATAATATTTATATATTGCGCCAACTGATAGTTATATATTTCCAACAATTTTTTATTGAAAGATTTCTCTTTTAAAAGAGCGTTTTTTTGTTTTAATAAGTGGTTATAATTTTTAATACTATAAAAATATTCTATATCTATTATTGAAAAAAACATATCAAAAAATTTTCTCTTATAGTTTGGAGCCCCTTTGATAATTAACATATCGTCGCTAGAAAAAATTACCGAACAATATTTTCCAAATATTTCCGAGTACTTTTTTATTTTTTTATTATTGTAAATAATTCCTTTCGATTTATTAATATATTTAACAGAAATATCGTTATCTTCGTCGTTATCGTAATTAATTGAAATAGAAAAATAATCTTCTTCTTTGTTAATTAATTCATAATCAGAAACGTTTCTAAAAGATTTTAAATAAGTAAAATAGTATAATAATTCAAGAAAATTAGTTTTACCGGTTCCGTTTGGAGACTTTATTATTATATGTTTTTCTTGCTCTTTAAAACTAAATTCTAAGTTTTTAAAGTTTCGAAAATTTGTCGCGTTTACAGATTTAACAAACAAATTTTTCCCATTAAATAGTCATTGGCATCATAATATAGATATAATCGTTATCTTTATCTTGCCTTACCGAAATTGTCGATTGCGAGTCTTTAAAATATATTAAAATGTTGTCTTCAGATAAAACGTTTAAAACGTCTATTAAATATACGATGTTTAAAGCTATTTCAAATTTCTTACCTATATAATCAACCGCTAATATCTCTTTTCCCGATCCAAAAGTTATATTTTCAGTATATATTTTTAATTCATTATCAAAAACTGACAAGATGACTTTATTAGAATCTTTATCTCCCATAAGAGATATCCTATCCAAAGATTCCAAGAAAGCTTTTCTGTTTATTTGAAAATTTCCCACAAACTCTGTAGGTATAACTTTTTGATAAGGAGGAAAATTTCCCTCTAATAAATTTGATATAAAAAAGAAGTTGTCTATTTTTATAAAAACATTTTTTTGAGTTACTCCCATTTGAATGTCGCCATTATTTGAACATAATTTTACAGTTTCATGTAATATTTTAGGCGGTATAATAACGCTACCGTTATCTATCTCTTTTATTAATAAATCTTTTTTTATAAAAGCTAATCTCTTACCGTCGGTAGAAACCATTTTTATATTTTCTTCCGTTTTTTCAAAAAAAACGCCGTTAATAAATTTTCTGTTGTCGCTTGGCGAGATGGCAAAAATAGTTTTTTTTGTCATCTCGGTAAATATTTCTTGCTTAATAGAAAAATATTTTACTTCGTCTGTAATTTTAACAGGAGGAAATTTATCTGAATCTATTCCCTTTAATTTGTATTCTATTTTTTTATTTTCTTTAGGATTAATTGTAACAACATTTTCTTCGTCTGAAAAAATTTCTATTTCGTTTCCGGATAATTTTCTAACAAGAGTGTATAATCTGTTGCAATATACAGAAACAGAACCTTCTTCTAATACCTCAGCATTAATTTCCGATACAAAAGTAATAGACGTTTCAGAAGCCGTTACTTTTACCAAATTATTTTTAGCTTCTAAAAGGACGTTTGATAAAATAGAAATACTATTTCTAGTAGAAATAATACTTTCAGCTATACTTAAAATTTTTAAAATGCTTTCTTTTGAACAAATAAATTTCATACAATCTCCTGTATTTTTTATAAACCTACCTATTAATATTAATATAAATTTAGTAGTATATATTAGTAGGTCTGTCAATAATGTTAATAACTATATAAATAATAATAATAATTAGATTTACATAGTTAATAAC
>JAGOCL010000109.1 GCA_017998755.1 Spirochaetota bacterium
GATCTCGGCGAACGCTCTCAACAATCCCGCCAAAACAATATTATTAAGCTATATTTTCGCTATTTTTTTTGGATCTTCTTTATTATCAATATCCGCGTCTACAGCCGATCGGTCTGTAATGAGTTTTATAGACGCCTTGTTTACTTCGACTTCGGCGATTTGCGTAACCGGATTGACCGTAGTAGATACGTCCGCCTATTTTTCAAGATTCGGCCAGACCGTCGTATTGCTTTTAATCCAAATCGGCGGACTTGGGGTAATGATATTGTCGTATTTCTCCGCATTTTTAGTCGGGAAAAAGAAATTATCTTTAGAAGATAAAATTACTATATCGTACCTTTTAAACGACGCCGAGGGCTCCTCTTTGTCAAAAAATATCCGAAAGATTATTTATATCTCTCTATCTATCGAAGCGGTCGGCGCGGCGCTACTCTTGATATTCTTTATCTCAAAGATGGGATTTTCCTTTAATACGGTATTTTTTTCGATATTTCACTCTGTATCGGCTTTTTGTAACGCAGGATTTGCCCTGTTTTCTGATAGCTTGGCAAGATATATCGGGTCGTTTTATTTCAATTTTACAATCGCTTCATTAATAATACTCGGGGGTTTAAGTTTTAGCGTTATAATTAATGGCCGCGAGTTTTTGATCTATAAATTTAAGGTTAATATTTTAAAAAAGAATTCGCCGTTTGTTAGTTTGTCTCCAAATACCGTTACAGTTCTTTTAATTACGTTTATTTTAATAATATCGGGAACTCTTCTTATATATTTTTTTGAACACAAATCAACGTTGCTAAAACTTGATATTAAAACTCAATATTTGTCGTGTTTCTTTCAATCGATAACGTTAAGAACCGCCGGTTTCAACACGCTGGATTTTTCATCATTTACCGTTCCGACGTATTTGATAATGATACTTTTTATGTTTATAGGAGGAGCATCGGGATCTACCGCGGGCGGAATAAAAGTTAATACCGTCGGAGTAATATTTTCATACTTCGTATCTTTTTTTAAAGAATCGGATAAAGTAGTAATTTTTAATAAAATGATTTCTAAAGAGGTCGTATTAAAAAGTTTTATGATAATTCTTATATCTTTATTTGCCGTATTTATCTCAACGTTAATCTTAAGCGTAACTGAAAACTTCAAATTCATCCAAATTTTGTTTGAATCGGTATCTGCGTTCGGTACGGTCGGTTTATCGACCGGTATAACCCCAAATTTATCGTTTTTCGGTAAAATAGTAATAATTTTGTTAATGATTATCGGTAAAGTAGGGCCTCTGACCCTTCTTGCCGCGACGTCTCAAAAAGCCGAGAGAAATAACGTTGAATATCCGGAAACAAACATAAATATAACATAAATCAGGAGCGTAAAGTGGTAAAAGAAAAAATTTTTGGAATATTCGGTCTGGGAGCGTTTGGTAATGAAATTTGCGAAGAGATGTCGAGAAAAGGCGCAAAAGTTATAGTATTTGAAAAAGAAAAAAAGCTTATTGATAAAATTAAAAATTCCGTAACTCAAGCGATAATAGTAGATACTACCGACGAAGACGCGTTGAAGAATTCTCCGATAGATAATATAGACGTCGCGGTTGTCGCGATAGGGACAAATATGCAGTCTAGTATTATAACTACGGCTCTTTTAAAAAAATACAACGTTCCTTATATTATAGCGCGGGCGACAACCGATATCCATTCTCAGTTATTAACGCAGATCGGAGCTAACGAGGTAATTAATATCGAGATTGAAGAAGGCAGAAGGCTTGCCAACAAACTTATTTCGCCTAATATCTTAGAGCGTATTCCTATATCGAAGAATCAAACTTTTGCCGAAATTATGACCCCAAAATCTTTTGTAGGGAAATCTTTATTAAAACTGGAATTGCGAAATAAATATAACATTAACGTCGTTTCGATAAGAAAATTTAATATGACGATAGACGATTACGGTAATCCAAGAAAAGACGATTTGGTAGTTTTCCCAAAACCTCAAGACGTTCTTGAAGATAACGATATTTTATATATCGTAGGTTCGGACGCCGATATTGAAGCGATAAAGGAGTTGTAATAGTGTATATTATAAAAAAACGGTATTTAAACTTTATTTTTGCATTTTTTTTACTGATATTATTTGGTATTGTAGCTTTTTCTTATATTATACTAAATTTCGTTGATTTTAATAACAAACTCCAAATTAAACTATATAGCGAAAGGCTGATTTTTACCGGAATATTAGTTGCTATAATTATTATAGCTATCTATATTATTATGGCTTATAAAAATATAAAAGTTTTGAAAAATCTCGATAAATTAATCGAGCTGTCAAAATACGGTAATTACGAGTTTAAGAAAGAGCTAAGTAAGCTCGGAGCTCTCGGAGAGAGAATTCAAACTTTATTTAAGCAAACGACTTTTATGAGCGAGAAAAAATCCTTCAAGATAAGTTCTATGGCAAATTTAAATCATTATTTGCTTGAAAACATTGACTTAAATCTCATCGTTTGCGACGTAGAAGGGACGATCGTTAATTGCAGTCTTAGTTTTTATAAAAAATTTAAAACGGAAGCTTCCGAAGTTCTATATAGAAATATTAATGATTTTAAAATCTTGAATTTTAAAGAAACCGTTTTTAACGTCGATAAAAGTAAACAGTCGATAATTTATAAAAAAGTTACCATGAAATTAGACGAAGCTGAATATAAGATCGACGTAACTTGCGCGCCGATATTAAACCTCAAAAACGACTTGTCAAACTTAGTTTTAATGATAGAATAAAATAATCTGCTGAGATTCATTTGGAAATAAGACCGTAAAAATTAAAACGGCCGCCGACATAATCGACGGACGTTTTTTTTTGACCCGGAGACGAATCGAACGTCCGACCAAAAGTTTAGGAAACTTCTACTCTATCCGCTGAGCTACCGGGCCTATTGAAGATATTATACAAAATATTTCTAAAAAATTCAAGATTTATTAATTTTGATTTGAAAATACGCGCTGTCGCTAATGGCGACTTGGGGGGTCCCGCGCAAAAAAAAATCCCGCTACTTTTATTTTATATTTACTATTATAGAGAAATATGTTACTTTATTTATAATATTGTTAAAACAAGCTATCATAACTATCAAGAATATAAAATAAAGGTTCCGATTTGGTAATAAACAGATTTTTAATATTAACGACCTCGATAATCGTAACTCTGACGCTAATAAACAACTGCCAGTCTTATAAAATTAAAAAAGAACCTGAAAAACATATAGCGTCGAAAGAACTAGGCGATTATCTCGATAAACAGGCCAAAAACGCCGGTTTTAACGGAATAGCCGCAATATATGTCGGTCAAACGCCGGCGTATGTAAGCTCCTATTTAAACGACGATCCTTCGCGGGATTATACCGTTTCGGAATCTTCAAGATTTATGATAGGTTCGGTAACGAAACAGTTTACCGCCGCGTCGATAATGCTTCTTGCAGAGAGAAAGTCGTTAGCCGTCGACGATACTATAGACAAATATTTCCCGGATTTCCCTTACGGTAATATGATACGGATAAAAAATTTATTAAATCATACGTCGGGTTTACAAAGAGATCCTTTTTACGACTATATGATTGAGCAGATAGATAAAGACGATTTTGACAAATTTATAACCAAACGCGTTTCAAATAAAAATGAATTAAGATTTATTACCAACAGTTATTACTACAACCCGACGTTAGAAAAATACATTATAAAAAAAACAGTCTCTTTTAACAACCGTATGAAAATACTAAACATTATTTTTCTTACTTGTTACATATCCGAAACGTTGGATTACGACGTCGACTCCATGTTGAAAGAAGCTATCGCAAGAGATAAAATAAAGGTCTTATTTTATCCGGGAGTTCGTTATAGTTATAGTAATTTTGGTTATATCATATTGTCTTCAATAATTGAAAAAGCCGGAGGTATGAAATATAACGATTTTATCAAGGAAAATATTTTTGATCCCCTCGGCATGGTAAATTCCGGTTTTGGATACGATAAGAATTCCAGCGATTTACTAATAGAGGGCTATACCGATTACGATAAAAAACTTCCTCAAAAAATAGATATGTCTTTTTGGCCGGGCGGGGCGGGAAGCGCGTATTCTTCGGCGTCGGATATTAATAAATGGCTCTCTTCTTTTACCGACAACTCGATACTCTCGAAAGAAAGCGTCGATACGCTTTTTAACAGTTTTGTAGAAACCGGATATAACCGCTATGGTTACGGATTTATGATTAACGATTACGATATCGACAGTATACGGATATCGTCTGTCAATCATAACGGGTGTATGTTTAGTTTTAATTCCAGCGTCCATTTTCTGCCGGATTTTGATATAAAAATTATTTTACTAAGCTCTAAACAAAATTATAATTATCTCCAGGAAAAATGGATCAAAGATATTTATTCGATTATTATTAAAAACGATATAGAAATTAAAAATTATTTTGCAAAAAATAATTTGTGAAAATAAAATTTTATTATTTTAATATAAAGTAGTACAATCAAAATTCAATTTTAATTACGGAGACTTCTATGAAAGACTTAATGACTCTTATAAACAATCTCAGGAAATCGGATACGGTATATATTCAGACGCACAATTTCCCGGACCACGACGCGGTCGCTTCTGCGTTTGCCCTTCAATATCTTCTAAGGAAATACAACATCAAAACTTCCATCGTTTACGAGGGGGATATCCAAAGAGATTCGTTAAGGTTGATGATCGAAGGCCTTCATATAGACATAAAGCATACGAGCGCTTACGAGCTAAAAGAAAGCGATAAAATTATTATAGTCGACGGTTGCAAGGGAAATAAAAACGTAACCGACTTAATCGGCGAAGAAGTCGCCGTTATAGACCATCATGAAGTTAAGGTTACCGAAGACGTCGCCTATGTGGATATTCGTCCTCAATACGGAGCTTGTTCAACCGTAATTTTTTCTTATTACATTCTTTTAAAACAGGATATGCCTAAAGATGTGGCGACCGCTTTACTTATCGGTTTGAATATGGATACGGCGTTGTTAACCAGAGGAGTCAGCGAGGAAGATATAGGGGCGTATTCCTACCTATATTCATACGCTAACGCCAAGATGGTCAATTCTATTCTTAGAAATTACATTCAACAAAAAGATCTGAGGTTTTATAAAGAGGCGATAGACAATTTAAAAATTTTCGATAAAGTCGGTTTTTGTTATTTTCCGGAAGGGTGCAACCAAAATTTGTTAGGAATTATCGGCGATTTCTTTCTTTCTTTAAGAGAGATAGATTTCATGGTTTTAGCGGCTAATAACGAAAACAGTATCAACCTATCGGTTCGCTCCGAACGAGACGATTGGAATGCAACGAGAGTTATTCAGAAAGTTTTAGTCGGTATTGGTTTTGGCGGCGGTCATAACGATATGGCCGGCGGTATTATTAAAAATCAAGAAAATTTTGACTTTGAGGCGATTATTAAGCGATTTCTCGACGCGCTGGGCGTCGACGCCTCCCAAGTTTATTGATAGCGGCCAAATCCAATGAAACGCGGTCTTGTTATAGGTAAATTCTTACCGCTACACAATGGGCATATATCTCTAATTAATTTCGCTAAAGAGAGATGCGACGAACTGGTTGTATTCGCGCATAAGGGAGCCGAAGATTGCATAGACGTTACGGTAAGACTCGGATGGTTATACAAGGTATTTGGGGGCGATAAATCTATAACAATAGAAACCAACGATTCGCTACTTCCGGAATCAAGCGTCCCTTCTAAAGACATTTCAAAAGTTTGGGCGGATTATTTGATAAAAAGGTTCCCGGACGTAAACGTTTTGTTTTCTTCTGAAAAATACGGGGAGTATGTATCGGGATACATGGAGATAGAAAACATAGTTTACGACATAGATAGAAACATAGCGCCAATTTCGGCTTCTGCGATAAGAAAAAATCCGTATGAAAATTGGTTTTTTTTACCGGACGTAGTTAAACCTTATTATTTCAAAAAAGTTTGCGTCTACGGACCGGAGAGCGCCGGCAAAACTACGCTTACAAAGAAACTCGCCGATTGGTATCATACGGACTTTGTTCCGGAAATGGCGGTCGTTTATCTTGGAGAGAGACATGTGGTTTACGAGGACATAGAGAAGATCTACGTCTTACAGGCCGAAGAAGTTTTGAAAAAGTCAAGGACGACCGAAAAAATCCTTTTTTGCGATACAGATTTATTTACTACAAAGATATATTCCGAACATTATTTTGGTAAATATCCAAAAATACCTAAATGGGTTGAAGCGACTCACAATTACGATCATTACTTATTTTGCGATATAGACGTTCCTTGGGTCCCTCACGTTCAACGCGATAGCCAAAATTTTAGAGAAGTTCACCGACGACAGTTTATGAAAGAATTGACCGACAGGAATATTGATTTTACGTTGATAACGGGCGATTGGGATAACCGGTTCCAAACTGCCGTCGGCGCGGTAAAGTATAAATTTGGCATATAAATTCTTTTCATAACAATATTTCCGGCCATTTTCATTTGTAAAGAATTATCTTGCAATTAAGTTAAAAATGGTATATACTTTCTTTCCCATGAAGAATCCGATTTGGAGGAATTGTGCCGGATACCAGCAATCCTTTAATTGTTCAGAGCGATTTCTCATTGCTATTAGAAGTTTATAACGATAAATTTGAGATAGTCAGAAACGAATTAACCAAATTTGCAGAATTAGTCAAATCGCCCGAACACATACATACATATAAAATTTCTGCTCTTAGCCTTTGGAATGCGGCGGCGATGGGATTAGACGTAAAATATATAACGGATAGTCTTATTAATTATTCTAAATTTGACGTTCCACGCAACGTTATTGAAGAAATCAAAGCGATTTTCGGCAGATTTGGAATAGTCGAAATATTAAAATACGACGCCGATAATAACAAATTGATATTATATATCAAAGAAAAAAATTTAGAAATAGAGATTCTGTCTATCCCAAAATTAAAAAAATATATGACGAACAAAATATCGGAACAACGCTATTTGATCCCCTTGCTATTGAGAGGCGAATTGAAAGTTGATTTTTTTAATTTTAATATTCCCGTAAACGACATTGCGGGATATGCAAAATCAAAATTCCTCGATATTAATTTGAAGACTGAGACAACGGCAAAAATACCGTTTAAACTAAGAGATTATCAGACCATGGCGTCGGAAGCCTTTTATCAGGCGGGTTCAAACCTCGGCGGTCATGGAACTATCGTACTACCTTGCGGTTCGGGTAAAACGGTTATCGGTATAGACGTTATAACAAAAGTAAAAGGATATACTCTTATTCTTGCTACCAGCGTAGCGGCCGTTCATCAGTGGATAAGAGAAATTCTTGATAAAACCGATATTTCTCCGGATATGGTCGGGGAATATACCGGCGATAAAAAAGAGATAAAGCCCATAACGGTTTGCACATATCAAATTTTGATATACAGAAAAACAAAAGAGAGCGATTTCCCGCACTTTGGGATATTTCTTTTGCAAGAGTGGGGGTTGATCATATACGACGAAGTGCATCTCTTGCCCGCTCCGATTTTTAAGATAACCTCGGAGATACAAAGCACTAGAAGGCTTGGACTTACGGCGACTTTAGTCAGAGAAGATGGGCATGAAAAGGACGTTTTTTGCCTCATCGGTCCCAAAAAGTACGATACACCATGGAAAGTGTTAGAAAAGCAAGGTTGGATCGCCGAAGCAAAGTGTTACGAAATAAAACTTCCTCTGCAGGAAGACCTTGTGATGGATTATCTTGTAGCCGATCAAAAAGCCAAATTTACTATAGCCGCTACTAATCCGTTAAAAAT
>JAGOCL010000110.1 GCA_017998755.1 Spirochaetota bacterium
TTCTTATATAGACGAAGAGTATTTTCTCAAATTATTTAAAAAATATGCCGAATTTTTTACGGTCGTAATATTACGAGATTACAAACAAAAAAGCGACTCATTTTTGTCTGAGAAAATTATTCAACTATACAATTTTTTACTTGAAATCTTGGCAAAAAATATCTTTTTAAGAAACGATAAGATCGAAGATTTATTTTATAATATTGTTCAAAATTTCAGCCGGCTTTTTATTGATAACTCTGATGAAATGATGAGAAAAACTATTAACATTTTGATAAATCTCTCGACTGTTTCCGGCAATATTATGACGACGTGGTATAAGAATATAGTTAAATACAAAGAAATTATTTTGTCCACTGAAGACTATTGTCGCATCGGGATCTTCTCGGCATGGATTTCCGGACTCGCGAATTACCGAACCGAATCAATAAAAATCTTAGAAACGCTAGGCGACGATCAAATAAATAAAATATTTGATAATAAACGCCCCGATTTAAATTCGTTAAAGAGTAATTATTGGTATACCCCTTATACCGAAAGGGAACGGATTTATTTTAAAACAGCCGGAGCGTTTTCAGGTTTTGGAGGAGAATTTAGCGAACCGCCGGTTTTACGGCTTTCAAACGACGATATCGTTGTTGAAACTAAAGAGTCGCTTTACAAACTGCATTTTGACGCTTACGGAGAATATTTTGAACAAATAAAAAAAGACGGTTTTGTTTCAACTGAAAACGCGGCTGAGATAAATTTATCTGGCGATAAAATAACAATTAATAATAAATATCTTTTTCAGTATGACAGGATAACTTCTATAAATACATCCGTTTTTTTTAAATTTAATCGCGAAGATATAAAATCCATTATTTTTACCGATAATACTTTACTATACACTTTAAAGAACTCATTCAAAATATATTTTTTGGGAATGTTTTGAATATTTAAAATTGTTCGGAATATTTTTTTATTATATAACAGCATATCAGAAAATCAAAAGATCGTTTGTTTTTATATTTTATTCCATTATAACTATATTCTTTAAAAGTGTTTAATAATTTTAAATTTACCGTTTTGATATTTTCTGTAATTATTTTTTTTAATTCTTTATATAAATTACTCGAATCGCCGTCAAAAAATATTTTTATTATTTCTAATATTTTTTCGTTATTAATTTTCTTTAAAGTATCGATATAATCGTATAAATGAGCGCATCCGTAGTATCGATCCTCGATATAACTTTTATATATCGGAAAAAACCAATCGCCAATTTCTAAAATTACAGAAATAGATAATATCGCTTCGTTAAGCAGACATTTACGATTCGTCCTATCGATTTTATTTATTATAACTGGTATAGAATCGACGCTTTTGAAAATCTCCAGAGCGGCAAAACAATGGATAAGAAGAGAAATATTTTCAGTCTCAAGTATTATGTTTTCTATTTTCTTTAAAGCTCTTCTATCGTTCAACCGCGCTAAAGCGACGACTGATTTACTGCAAAGTATAACGCATTTTGATTTCAAACATCTTAAAAGAATTTCTTTTATTTTTTTATCCTTAATTTTTGATTTACCAAGAATCTTAGCGGCAAAATAACCGGAACTATATTGATGTTTTTTAATCTCCCTTATTAATGCGCTAACAACTTTACCGTCAATTTTATCCGGCGGCAAATTATGTAACGACTTTAACGCTTCGATCCTTATATAATATCTGGGGGAGTCAAGCCGTTTTAACAAATCCTCGACGGCCAAAACTGAAGGAACGTTTGATAAAGAACGAACTGCATATTTTTCGGCGAAAGGAGTTTTGGTCTTATCAAGATTATTCAACAAACTGATAGCTTTCAAGTCCTTGGGAGAAATGATTATCGATAAGAAATCTGTTAAAGTATATTTCCCAAAGTTTTTCATCCGCGGTATAAGAAAAAGTATCAAAACAAAATTTATCGCAATTATAATAAAAAGCGCTTTAAACGAATTAATTTCCGATATTATATTATTTTTATGAAAATATTCCAGTATAAAACCCCCGGTTAAAGAACCGATAATCCCGGCGCCGCCTATTATACCTTGATTTATAATCCCCATATTTAGCCGCTCTTCCTGAGGTACAAGTTCGAGAAAATAATTCTGATCGCAATTTTCTATTCCCAGTTTGCCCATAAAATAAAAAAAGAATATCAATCCAAAAAAAATAATACCGCTATAATATCCTGATAACCTTGGAAAAAAAATCAAAGAAGATACCGTTAATATAGCTATTATTATAGATAAATAAAATATAGGCTTAGAACCTAATCTGTCGATCAAAAATCTATTGAAAAAACCGTAAAATAGAGCCCCCATACTTCCGAATATGGTAAAAAAGAGTATGATTCCGTCGTTTTGACAATATACCCTTTTCATATATAAAATAAGAAACGATGGAAATATTCCGGTAAAAAGCGAAATTAAAAAAAATACGGAGAAATATCTTTTAAGTTCTTTTCTTTTTAAAATATTCTTAACGCTATCATACAACGACATTTTATTAGCGCTCTCTGTATATTCTAATTCCGGTATTTTAAATAAGAAAACGACTCCAGTAATTCCAAGAAGAGCTCCAAGAGCGATCAGAACAGAGTAAATATTTAGCGATAAAAACTTACTTAATATATACGATAAAATTATTCCAAAAATTATAGTTGTCGCGTTTGATATTATTTTCAGATCGGTAAGAAAAGCTCCTTTGTTATTACCATAAGAAATATAACCGAGTATCGAATTGAAACCGGTCATACCTATACCTCTCGAGAAATTAAATCCAAGTAAACATATAATAAATATTATATAAACTGAAATTTTGTATCCTTTAGAAAATAAATACGGCGTAACGACCAAGGGTAGCATAGAGATATATCTTGCGACCCAAAACGTTCCTTGAGTTCTGATATATCCAAGTTTTTTAATAAAATAACGACCGAATAATAAAAAAATTAACGAAAAGTATTGTATAGCGGATATAGCGCTAATAAAAAAATTCGACGCTTCCAATCTGATGGCGTAGAGTATTATAAGACTCTCCCCTAGTATCAAAAAAGATGCGCAGGTAAAAATCCAATATATTTTAAATAAATTTTTATTAGCGGTTTGATTCATAAGTTTTTATACAAAAATATTTATTATTATGCTATAATTTTTTGTCGTTTTTTAACGCGTATGCAAATATTTTTTTATACAATATCTAGGAATATAATATGAACGTTATAATAGTCGGCGGCGGAAATGTCGGCGTTACAATAGCTCGTAAATTGATTTCCGAGAATCACGACGTTACGGTTATAGACAACAACCACAAAGTTCTCAAATCTTTGCGTATGGAACTCGACGCTTTGATTTTAGAAGGCGACGGCAACACCGTAGATATACTAAAAAAAGCCGGTATCAAAAAAGCTTCTCTGTACCTTGCCGTTACAAACAACGACAATATCAATATCATCTCGTGCATTATGGCAAAAAAACTAAATCCCGACGTTATAACCGTTTCAAAGATTCAAAACGCATATAGCTACTTCAACAATGATTCTTTAAAACACGAAGATTTCTCTATAGACATGATGATTGATCCTAAAAATCTTTCTATCGAAAAAATCATGACTCTGATTGAATATTCGGAAGCCATAGAAATAGTTAATTATGAAAACGGAGTAGTCCAGCTTGTCGGAGTTAAAATCGACGAAGATTTTAAATATCTAAATCAACCGCTTAAACTGATAGGCGAAACCGATGAGATTTTTAAAACTGTTAGAATTGTCGCGCTTTACAGAAATGAAATTCTTACCATTCCAAAAGGCGACGACCTATTGCTTAAAAATGATAAGATTTACATCATCGGTAAAATCGGCAATATTCAAAAAATTATGAAAACGCATTTTGACCAAAAATCGGGATATAAAAATGTCGTTATACTGGGAGGATCACAGATTGGTAAAGAGTTGGCTGAAAAATTAGCTGAGAAAGGTAAAATCGTTACAATTATCGAAGAAGACGTAAAAAGATGCGAAGAGCTGTCAAAAGAATTAAATAAAATTTCTATTATCAACGGATATGGAACGGACGAATCGGTTTTAAACGAAGTCCGCGTGGATAAATCTTGCTTTGTATGTCTAACTCCGGACGACGAATACAACATGATTTCCGCCGTATCGGCAAAGAGCTATCTTGCGTCAAAAACTATCTGTATGATCCATAATATAGCTTTGTTTAAATTTATTAATAAAATGACGGCAATAGACGCAGTTTTTTCTCCAAACATTTTGACCGTCGGGGAGATATTGGCGTATTGCCGAAAAGGAAATATAACGTCGGTTTCAACTTTTTCTGAAATCAACGCCGAGACTATAGACCTTACTATATCTGAAAAACTCAATATTTTAAATACCCCTTTAAAAAATATAAAATTCCCCGACGGTATGATAATCGGAGTTATTATTAGAAACGACGACATATTTATACCGACCGGCGACGACGAAATAATAATAAACGATAAATTAATTCTATTTTTACTTCCGGCGGCAGTCCCTGAAGTTGAAAAGTTTTTTTCCAGAAAAATCTACCGGAGATCCCGATGAATTGGAAAACAATTTTAAGAGTTCAGGGCTTACTGCTTGTAGTATTATCGATTACTATGACGTTTCCTCTGATGTTTTCTATTTATTACAAATCCGGAGATTTTTTTTCCATCGGAATATCGATATTAATCGCTTTTACCGTAGGTCTCCCCTTGGTAGTTTTTCTCAAGTCCGGTAAACAAATTAGGACTAAAGAGGGGTTTCTAATTGTTGGACTGGGCTGGCTGTTTGCCGCGGCCTTCGGAGCTCTACCCTATTTTATCCACGGAACGTTTGGAACTTATATAGATTGCTTTTTTGAAGCTATGTCGGGCTTCTCGACAACCGGAGCCACAATTTTAACTAATATTGAGATTCAACCCAAAGGACTATTGTTCTGGAGAAGCATGACGCATTGGCTCGGGGGTATGGGTATCATACTTTTAACTATCGCTTTATTGCCGATACTCGGATTATCGTCTGGATCTTTATATAACGCCGAAGTACCGGGTCCGAATAAAGATCGAATAAGCCCCAAAATAAAAGATACTGCGAAAATTTTATGGATTATATATTGCGGAATGACTATATTGCAAACTGTTTTACTAATGTTTGGGGGAATGAATCTATTCGACGCTTTATGCCACTCTTTTGGAACTGTAGCCACCGGGGGGTTCTCAACGCTCAATTCTTCGGTCGGAGGTTATAATAGTCTTTATATAGAAATCGTTATTATCATATTTATGTATTTTGCCGGAATCAATTTTTCGCTACATTATCAGATATTAAGAGGAAATTTTAAAGACTTCTTTAAAGACAAAGAATGGCGCTTTTATACCCTCATACTTGTATCGTCGATATTACTTATATCTCTCAATCTTTTTTTTTCAAAATACTCTATATCAACAACGCTTGAACAAAATCATGATTTAAAAGCGATTAGCTCAAATTTTGGCGAATCTTTACGAGCGGCGGCGTTTCAAGTCGTATCTATAACTACGACGACGGGTTTTGTAACCGAAAATTTCAATAAATGGCCGGATTTTTCGAGATTACTATTAATATTTTTAATGTTTATTGGGGGATGTTCCGGATCAACCGCGGGCGGTATGAAACAAGCCCGAATAATGGTCGTACTTAAAGAAATTGTTATTGAAATAAAGAAAATCGGTAATCCCAAATTTACATATTCGGTAAAAGTATCTAAAGAATATATTCCCGATTACGTCGTCCGAAATGTTATCGCCTTTTTCTGCATCTATATCCTTTTCTTCGGATTTGTTACCTTATATCTGACATTAATGGGCTACGATATTGTTACCTCTTTTTCCGCATCGATCGCTACGTTAGGCAACGTCGGTCCGGGTTTGGCGCGAGTCGGAGCTATCGAGAATTTCGCTTTCTTCGATCAACTAAGTAAAATTATTCTATCAATATCGATGTTAATGGGCAGATTAGAGTTTTATTCTGTATTAATTCTCATTTATACAATTTTCAAAAAGAAATAAAGGGAGATATCAACTTATAATATGAACGATAAAACAAGCTACGACGATACTATAAATTTCTGGACTAGCAAGTGGGAAGAAGCCATGCTGATATGGAGCAAATATATCCGGCTCGATAAACCTACTTTTTGCGTTTCAGAACAGGAACATATAACCTACTCGATGAAAGATACTATCGCTCTTATAAGATTAACCGACCATAGGATATTTATCTCGTTACGAAACGTATATAAGTACAATCTTCAAGATTATCCGCTCGAGACGATAAGCCATGAGATCGGTCATCATGTCTATTGTCCGGGAAATATTACCGACATGGCTCGTTTAATAGTCAGAATTAGAAACGCTATGCCGGGAAAAGAGTACTATGCTAATATGGTTTGCAATCTGTATACGGATATTTTAGTAAACGACAGGTTGTATAGAGATAGAGGCGTTCATATCGAAAATATTTATCTCAATTTTAAATCCGACGATAAATTATGGAACTTTTACTTAAGAATATACGAGATACTTTGGGGATTATCTGCAGGTTTTTTGACTTCTATACCTATAACTCCGGAAATGGAAGGGGACGCGCAGTTAGCGAATCGAATAATCAGAACATTCTCTACCGACTGGATAAGAGGAGCCGGTAGGTTCGCCGCTATTTGTTATTCTTATATTTACAACGACGAATTTAATATAGAAAAGTTTTCCGGAATACTGGATTCTTTAAAACCGGGAACAGACGGAACTCTACCGGAAGGCTTAACAGATATAGAGGACGACGAGAGCGATTTATCCGACATAACGGATGAAAATACCGATCAACCCTCCAATTCGTCTATTCCCAAAGAACAACCCGCTAATAAACAGAGCCAAGGTAATTGCAGAACTCCTTTTCAATACGGCGAGATAATAAAGTCGCTCGGTTTAAACGTGAAACAAGAGGATATTTTAGCTTCGTATTATAAAGAGAGAGCGCTTCCATATTTGATAACGTTTCCCAAGAAAGTGAATGAAAAAAGCGCCGAACCGATACATGAAGGGTTGGATTTGTGGGATTTCGGTTCGGGATTGGAAAAAATCAACTGGATGGAGACTATAATTAAAAGTCCTGTAGTTATTCCGGGATACACGACCTATGAAACGCATTATGGAACTGATAGCGGTTCGGAAAAAGAGATAACCCCTATCGATCTTGATATATATATCGACTCGTCCGGCTCTATGCCTAATCCTTCGGTAAATTTATCTTATCTCTCTCTCGCCGGCATTATCATTTCTCTTTCGGCGCTTAGGTCCGGTTCTAAAGTTCAAGCTACACTTTGGAGCGGTAAAAATCAATTTCTAACTACGAACGGATTTATCAGAGACGAAAAAAAGATATTTTCAATAATAACGGGATTTTTTGGGGGAAGCACGCAATTTCCGATTCACATTTTACGCGATACTTATCAAAACAGAAAGAAAAATGATAGAAAAGTTCACATTTTACATATTTCCGACGAAGGCATAGATACAATGTACGATAACGACGAAAAAGGCATATCAGGCGAAAAGAGCGCCAAAATCGCTTTGGAAAAAGCCGGAGGAGGAGGGACTATGGTTCTCAATCTTTGGAGAGACTGGAAAGACGTACCCAAGTTATCATTTGCCGCAAAACAGGGCTGGGATATTTTTAAAATCGGCAACT
>JAGOCL010000111.1 GCA_017998755.1 Spirochaetota bacterium
TAAGGTCTCTTTTTCGTCGTAGAGCTATATATCTGATTAAAATTGGTAGTGAAATATGATTTTTTAAGAGTAGTCGATTAAATTTTGGATTAAAATGGAATAAAGGAGTCTTTTTTTTATTGAAATCTTCATCATATGTGTCAGAATATTTTTCATTGTATGTTTAATCTTATGGAAATTCAAATTATTCTCAATCAAATTTAGAAATTTTTCAACCCCGTACTTAACTAGTCCTTCATAGAAGAATTTAATAATATCTCTTAAAATTACCGATATTCCATATTCGTTAAACAAATAATGCCATTTTTTCAACATTTTATACTTATTCTCATTTAATCTTACGTATTTATGTATTCTTGATATGTCTTCCGTATCCACAAAATCATATTCCGATTTATGATCTCCTATAATTTCTTTTAATTTTGGCATATTTTTGGATATTTTCTTAAGAATATAATCGAATAACTTGCAATTGCTCTTAATATTGAGATTTTTTTTTAAATAGTCGATTTGACAATTAATGGTATTCGATATGATAAAATGAAAAAGACGATTTGATTTAGTCATATGATGCCCCTAAAAACTTTTTGAATTTATACATGTATATAACAACAAATATTTTTTTTTCTTTACAAATATAAAGAAAAATTTCAAATATTTTTATTATAAGAAGGGGTATTAGAAAGACAGAAACGCATATGTGTCAAAACATTTTACAGAAATTAATTTATTCCAAGATCTTCGAATAAATCGCGGTTAGCGTCGTCAAGGGCTTCTTTTTCATCGGTCAAAAAAAGCGTCCATTCATAGAAACTCTTAAAATCGTATCTTGTAAGTATCAGACTTATATCAAAATTATTAAGTTCGTCGTTAAATACTCTTTTAAACAAAAGTTTAGAGAATTTTTTATTATTAATAAAAGTATTTTCTAAAATTCTATTGATATTTTTCTCAACTTCGATAAATTCTTCTTCCCACTCTTCCAGTTTAGTTTCGACCAGATCGGGAACTGTTAGAATATTGAATAGATGCGATTTTAACAGTTCTTCGAATTTCTCAATATCTTCAATAACTTTGAAAACGTATTCCAGATTAGATTCAAAATTTTTAAATATCAAAGTCGAGTATATCGCGACGATTACGTAGAAATCCACTATTTTATCGAAGAATTTTTTCAGTTTATCGGAACTTCTTTTCGGTTTCATAACCAGCGAAAGTATCAGATCGAATATTCGAAGTTTTCTTTCAAGCGGTATATCCATCCATTCTATTATAAAGTTATCGGAAATTTTCTGACTGAAGTTTTTTATTATATCGTCTCTCAAAAGTTCGTCGATGATTTTTACTTTTAGATAATCTTCCAGTTCCTGAAAAATGATTTTCTTCTGTTCAAGTAGGGCGCTTTTTAAAAAAACTATTCCGCTACTCACTTTCATTATCTCCGATTTAGATATTTCTTCAAGCGCGCCGTTACGCATATTTTTCTCCGCAAGAATCGAATCGAGTTTGTCGAGGGATATACTATTCCTATAATTACTTAATATTTCTTTTATTGCGTCTATTATCATATTATCCTTTCAATTCCTTGATTAGGTCGCGAATGGAGAGATCCTTTTTTTCTACGCCGTCTACGATATTTTTTAAACCGTAACGGTCTTTAATAATTTCGCTCTCGCCGGCAAATAGAACGTATTTAATCGTCTTTTTCTCGGCGTATTTGAATTGTTGCGGAATTTTCTTGTTATCAAGAAATACTTCCGCGTTGATATTCTCTTTCCTGAGGTCGCCGGCTATTTTCTGATATTTCGGATAGAATTTGTTATCCATATTAAATATTAGTATTTCCGTGTTGGCGCTTTTTTTAGATAAAATATTCTTGGATTCCATAAGCGCCAACAAGCGATCCAGCCCGAACGACGCCCCGACTCCGACTACTTCGTTTTTACTATAAAGCCCAGTGAGGTTATCGTACCTTCCGCCCGAACAGACCGAGCCGAATTCAACGGCGTCTTTTATAAAGCTTTCAAAAACTATGCCGGTATAATAATCAAGCCCTCTGGTTATCGCGGGGTTGTATGAAAACCGATCGAGATATCCGCATTCGGAGATTGTTTCAAAAACCGTTTCCAGTTCGTCGACGTATTTCAACGTATCGTCGCCGACCATATTTCTGATATCGCTTATTACTTTAAATATCTCATCGCCGGTTATACCAAGACCTTTGCCGGCTTTTTCAATATTCAGGAATTTGATTATTGAATCGGTAATATTAGACTCGATTTTATGAGTTTCGACGAGTTCTTTTATTACATTGTCGGGGCCGATCTTGTAAATTTTATCGACGGTTCTGAGGATATCCGACGCTTTGTCTTTTACCCCGAGTTTTTCAAGAAAACCGTTCAGAACTTTACGGTGATTAATATTCACAACGTAGTCTCCGGCGGAGATCGCATCGAAACCGTTTTTAATAGTCAAAAGTATATCGATATCGGCGTTGATGGAGGAGCTTCCGAGTATATCAAAATCGCATTGATAAAACTCTCTGTATCGCCCTTTTTGAGTGTTTTCTCCGCGCCAAACCGGAGCTATATGGTATCTTTTAAAAGGAAAGGTCAGATCGTTGAAATGTTCCGACACAAATCTAGCGAGCGGAACTGTCAAATCGTACCGAAGAGAGACGTCTCGGTCTCCGTGATCTCTAAATCTATAAATCTGCTTATCGGTTTCGCCGCCCCCTTTTCCCAGAAGAATTTCGGTATATTCCAGAGCCGGCGTATCTATCGGGACAAATCCGTAACTTTCAAAAACAGATTCTAGTTTGTAAATAATATTTTTCTTATCAATCATATTTTCCGGAAGCGTATCTTTAAATCCTTTCAAAACTCTAGGTTCTATCATAAAATCCCTTTTTTAAAGTAAGATTAGTACTTTGAATTATTTTTCCGTAACATTTAAAATATCGAAATCTGGACCGTTAAAATTTAACTATTTAGGTAAGAATACAAAAAAACTATTGAAAATAAATAAACAATGTGTTACAAAATTTATTAAAAAATGGAGTTTATACAATGAATGTCATAGAAGGAAAACTTAACGGGAAAGGGAAGAAATTCGTTATAGTATTATCGCGATTTAACTCTTTTCTAACGGAGAGACTGCTGGAAGGGGCTATCGATTGTTTAATCAGACACGATACGTCGGAAAGCGATATAACGATCGTTAGAGTTCCCGGGGCTTTTGAAATGCCTCTTATATGTAAAAAATTGGCCGAAAAAAAGCTTTACGACGCCGTAATAGCTGTAGGCGCGGTAATTCGCGGAGATACGCCTCATTTTGACTATGTAGCCGCCGAAGTATCCAAAGGGCTTGCGACAGTTTCTCTTCAAACGGGCGTTCCGGTTATATTCGGCGTTTTGACAACCGACACGATAGAGCAAGCGGAGATCAGATCCGGCGCTAAGGGGGGCAACAAAGGCTTTGAAGCGGCGATGACAGCTCTCGAGATGGTTAACCTCTCCGGCGCTTTATAAAAAAGGATTATACTTGTTAGAAGAATTAAATATTATAATGCTAGGCGACCTTATCGGCGCTCCGGGGCTGGAACAGGTTTTCGTTAAACTAAGTCATTTGAAGAAAAAAGAGAAGATCGGACTAGCGATTGCTAACGGCGAGAATTCGGACGACGGTTTTGGTATAACGCAACAGATTGTCGGCTCGATGGTAAATTACGGTATCGACGTCATAACGTCCGGTAATCATATATGGTCAAACAGAGACGCCGAGGAGCTTCTTATCGATTACGACTATCTTTTACGACCGGCAAATTATCCCGAAGCGGCGGGTAAAGGTTTTTTTATAAAAACTATCAACGACAAGAAGATCGGGGTAGTCAACCTCATGGGTAGATACTTTATGACCCCTATAGATTGTCCTTTTCAGGTCCTGAATAAACTCCTTAAAAGCGAACTCAAAAACTGCGACGCAATTATAGTGGACTTTCATGCGGAGTCAAACTCCGAGAAGTTGGCTCTGGCGCTGGAGTTTGACGGTAGAATCTCGTTGTTAGCCGGCACTCATACGCACGTTCAGACGGCGGATGAAAAAATTTTACCTAAGGGAACGGGATTTATCACAGATCTCGGAATGTGCGGCGGTATAGATAGCGTGATCGGAATGGAGAAAGACGGCATTCTTGAGAAAATCGTTACGCAAACGACGGTTCCTTTTAGCCCTTCAAAAGATAATTGTAAATTACAAGGAATTATAGCAAATATCAGTCTCACCTCAAAAAAAACTAACAGCATCGGCAGGTTTAGTATATGAATTTTATAAAAGAAGAATTTGAGCGGCTTAAGATTGAAGATAATGTAAAAAAAATTTTCAATTCCGATCCGCCAGAATTTTCTATAGAGTGGGGGATGAAGTATATTACTCTTTCCCCTTCAAAAAGAATTCGACCTCTACTGTTATTGGAATCAAATCTTATTTTTAATGAAATAGACAACGACTCTTATATACTTGCCAATTCTTTGGAGCTTATACATACTTATTCGTTGGTTCACGACGATCTGCCCTGCATGGACGACGACGATTTCAGAAGAGGGATGATCACGCTTCATAAGATCAAAAGCGAAGCGTACGCGGTTTTAGTCGGCGACGCTCTCCTTACTAAAGCGTTCGGATTATTAGCGAAATATTCCAAAACGGATAAATTGCCTGCAATATTAGACGTTTTCTATGCTAAATCTGGGGATAACGGGATGATCCGCGGGCAAATCCTTGATATGGACGGAGAAAACCGTAAATTGTCGATTGAGGAGATACTACTCATTAATAAAAACAAAACGGCTTCATTGATAGAACTTGCTTTTATATCGGGCGGTATCAACGGCGGCGCTACGCAGGCGGAGTTGGATTTACTACAAAATCTCGGGGAGAA
The DNA here is from genome assembly GCA_017998755.1 of Spirochaetota bacterium. Classification (GTDB taxonomy): domain Bacteria; phylum Spirochaetota; class GWE2-31-10; order GWE2-31-10; family MWDO01; genus MWDO01. The sequence goes on from JAGOCL010000111.1 coordinate 4,940, forward strand.
AGTAGGTCATATATTTCAGATACAAGACGATATACTGGATATATTAGGCGATCAAAGAGAATTAGGTAAAAAAGTTGGTAGCGACGCCGATAACAACAAATCCTCTTTACCGCTGGTAATCGGGGTTGAAAAAGCCCGCGAAGTATTATTAGATTTCAAAGCCGAAGCGCTCGCGCTTGTAGCGCGACTTCCCTCAAATAACAAATTTTTTATTAATTTGTTGGATTTTTTGGAATCGCGAGCGAAATGAAAACGAACGTCGTTAAGCTAATTGTTTCAAAGTTTAATCTTTCAGAAAAAGAGGCGACGGGGTTGGTGTTATCGGGTAGGGCGTTGATAGACGACGTTCCGATAACAAAAACGGGAACATTGGTAGACGAATTTTCCGATATAAGACTTAAACAAAAAGGAAAATTTGTATCGAGGGCTTCGCTTAAACTGCTTGGGGCTCTCGACGATTTCAAAATAAATCCGGAAAACCTTATTTGCCTCGATATTGGAAGTTCTACCGGCGGATTTACCGACGTATTGCTGGATAAAGGCGCCAGTAAGGTTATTTGCGTAGATTCGGGCTCAAATCAACTGCATTATAAACTTAGAACCGATAAAAGAGTATCGGTTTTTGAAAATGTTAGAATTCAGGATGTCAAACTTACAGATATCGGCGTCGCCGTCGATTTGGCGGTAATGGACGTAAGTTTTACGTCGGCGACGCCTATTGTTATTTACGTAACGAAAGAGCTGGGAATAAAAGAGATGCTCGCGCTTATCAAACCTCAATTTGAATATGAAAGATTGAGATCCGATCTGGGATTTGATGGCGAATTTAACGGCATAGTTGAAGACATGAATGAAAGAGACAAAATTGTCGCTTACGTTTCGAAGGAATTACTGCAAAGCGGTATAAAAATCGCGGACGTAAAAGAAAGTAAAATTAAAGGGGTAAAGGGAAATGTCGAATATTTCTTTTATATTAAGAATTAATTTTCTTGTCATAATTTTGGTATTGTTTTTTAACTGTTCGAAAAAATACGAAAATGAAATCTTTAGCGCTCTATACGAAAAAGAGAAATGGGCAAATTATAAAAATCTGTACGAAGAATTGACGTCCATCGACGATAAAATACTCTGGGCGGACGAGGTATATAACTTTTTTATAGGATCGGATAAATCGTCGGAATTGATAAAATATTATGACTCGATATTATTAACAGACGAAGAGCCGGCTTTTAAATATTATATTTATTTTTTAATATCGAATATTCATTGGAGCGACAACGAGAAAGACGAAGCGCTATTTTTTATGTATAAAGTAGATCAATCGGTTTATAATCTGAAATACAACAATCAATTTATAGGATATACGATTGCGCTAAGATTTATCGGAAGCGAAGTAAATATCAGACTTAAAGAGAGAATGTACAAGATATTGATAAATAATTACCGCGACCTGATAGACGTTCCCTATACGCTTTACGAAATGTCAAATTTATATAAAAGAAATTATGAATCTGAAAGATATATAGATTCTTTGAAGAAAATTATCGAAGAATTCAGAACAAATAAAGCTCTCGAATCAAGCGTCGATCTCAAAAAGATAAAATACGAATTAGATTATTATTACTTGAAGAAAAACTGGATAAATAAAGATCTTGAAGCGCTCATAGGAGATATAAAGCGGGCTATAAAACTAAAAGATATCAACTTATTATACAGGTACGCTTCAAAAACCAATTTTGAAGCGTACGTTTCTCAGAAATCAAGCCAAAAGAAAAGCTGGTCGTTTTGGGAGTTGGATATCAACAGATACTGGTATACAAACATAGTATTTTCCGGAAAACTCGAACCTCAGTCAAACGAAAACGAAGCTATAATTAAAACTATGAACTGGGGATTTCCTCAGATTACTACATGGTATTTTTATTTTAAAAGGATAAATTACCCGATCGACGATAAGATAGACAGAGGATGGGAATGGGCCGGCATATATTACGGCGATATGTTTTGAATAGATCGTAAAGAGCAGAAATGAAAGATTATAAACTTTGGTATCAAAAAAGAAAAAGAGAATTGACGCAGGGGGGATTATGGCTTCGAGGAGAAGAGATAAACGTAAGTTTTGATTACGATAAGTTCCCTATTTTGATATCGCGTTTATCCACATACAGAGATATCGCGTTTATCCACATACAGAGATACCGCGTTTATCCACATACAGAGATACCGCTTTATCCATAACGCATGGAACTCTTTATCAGATTGCGCGTGACTTAGCGGGATGCGCGGCCGATTTTTCTTATCTACCGCCGCCTAAAGACGGCCGTATAATGTCGAGCGATAAAATTCCGTGGCTTTTTGGAACGACTACTAAAGCTCCGTGGAGCGAATTCGGTCTTATAGCGGTTTCAAATTCGATAGTTCAGGAGCTTATTAATCTACCGGTTATTCTTGAAAAAAGCGGTATTGAAAGATCTTATAATAAAAGAATCGATAACGAATCTATACCTATAATTATTCTCGGAGGGGCGAACGCGGCTAACTGCTCTATTCTTATGCATAACGATTCTCCCGTAGACGTTATTTTTGCAGGCGGAGATTATTTTCTAATCCAACGAATTTTTGAAACGGTTCGCGATATGAAAACCGCCGGTAAATCCAAAAGAGAGATTTGTCTGGCGCTTTCGAATATAGACGGCGCGGTTTTACCCGATAAGTCGAGTACAACTAAAGCGTATAATTCATCCGATCTTAACCGTCAGATATTAACTAAAGGATCCCCGTTTTTTTATGGA
>JAGOCL010000112.1 GCA_017998755.1 Spirochaetota bacterium
TTCTAGATAATATATCGTCTTGAGGATTGTCGAGGTCGACTCGCCTGAGAGCCGCCGTAACCATTTGACAATCCGAAGCCTCAATGGATTTGAGCATAACGTCGCCGGACGGATCTTTTCCGGTTCCAAGTATAAGGCGCGAACGGAATTCGACTCCGCCGAGGTAAAAATGATCATTACTCATAATGTATACAACTCGTTCATTAGAATTTACTGCGATATTTTGAATTTTTTCGACATGAGTATAATAATCAAAAATTTTTAAAAAATAAACGATTATTTAATAATATTTACTTCTTTTTCAAACAATTTTTTTAAGACGTTTTTATTTTTATTTAAACTATAATAATTATTGATATAATTTATAATAATTAACCTCTGTTCGCTTGATATGTTATAAATACAATTTACAAAATCAATCGCCCTCTCAAGCATGTTAACATTAATTAATAAAACAAATACTTCCAGTAAGAAATCAAATTGATTACCGAATTTTGAGAAGTACTTATTATAAAACTTAACGGCCGCTTCCATATTTGAAAGGGCTATAAAATCGGCGCAAAGTAGAAAGTAAAATTCTTTTGATTTGAATTTTATAATGTTTTCTTCGCAATAAGACTCGGCTTGACGATATTTCTCCGTGTAATAAGCAATTAATGATTTGTGATACTCCAGTCTCTTTTCAACGCCTGTTATGTCGATCATATCGTCTTCGAGGTATAGCTCCCAACCTATGTTATTGAATCTCTGCGCTTCTTCGAACTCGCCAAGTTCGATAAGACACTCAATTTTACTGAGTAAAGCCTCAAAATCTGAGCTAACTTCAAACAATTTACCGAAAAAAAACGAGGCAAGATTAACTTTATTTGCTTCTCTTAACTTATTTGATAAAAGAAGAAATTTATCTTTTGACGATAGAGATTTAAATTCTTTTTCTACTACTCCGCAATCTGTCGCCATTTTAGTAAGATTGTATCTCTTTTCGTATAGATTAAAAGTAGCGTCAATTTCTGATAAATCGTAAATCTCAAACACTTTATACTCCTGATAATAAATATATAGCGCTTATAGAAAAAATCAAATTTCTAACCTTAACTAAAAAGGTAAATTCAATTGTTTTGGATTTAATCTTTCGTTTTTTCTATAATAATATTCTTCTGAAAAACTACTTTTTAATATTTCAACAATCTCTTTTTTTCTGTCAGAATTAATCGTTCCGCTTGACGTTTCTTTTTTTAATATCTTTTCGACATAACTAAAAAATAAAGAAACGTTTTTCAGAAAATCGAGATCAAGAAATATTTGAGGAAAATCTTTCTTGAATTCCTTAAAAAAAATCAAAACCAAATTTGATATATACAACGCATAATTGTTATCTTTCGAATCGGACAACTGCCACATTCTATCCAAAATTACCCGGAAATGTTTCTGAATATCCTCCGGTTTAGAAGAATCGCGAAGGTATGCGATCAGCTTAAGATTTTCCGTAAGTTTATTCTCAACAGACAAATTGTCCAGCTCGTCAAAAATAAATTCCACGCTGTTGTAAAACATATTTGCGCCTCGTTTAATTTTACTAAATTTACGGATTAACCGGCTATAAAATGAAATTTTTTTAGATAATATTTGAGATGATTACTTTATTTCTTCCGCGAGAGACGATATTTCCTTATTTACTTTGCCGGCTTTTTCAAGAGCGGTTAATATCATTAGATAATCGTTTGGTAGAATGACTACGTTTCCTTTTGGGATGACTTCGTTATCTCCTCTTTTTATACCAACTATAAGAGTATCGGGAGGCCAAGCGATTTCATTTATGCGTTTATATGATAATAACGAACCTATCGAGACCTGAATTTCCAAAATTATTTTATTTTCTTCGCCGACGTTAACCTGAATATCCGAACGTTTTTTTAGAAGACGATGCAATAATACGTCGTAGATAGGTTTTGTTTTAAGAATATCGCTTGTTAAATAAGCGACCATGGAGACCGTCATTAATGGGAATAAGTGATTAAGCGATCCGGTCATCTCGGTAAGAAGAATGCTACCGGTTATCGGAGCTTTTACAATCGCGGTAAAATAGGCGCTCATTGCCAGCGCGATAAAGTTTTTGATATAACTTTGATCGATTTGTTTGAAAGTATAAAGAACGTCGCCGTAAATCGCGCCAAAAATCGCGCCTATACATAACAACGGTAAGAAAATTCCTCCAGGAACTCCGGAGCCAAAACTTACGATAGTTAAGAAATATTTTGATATAAATAAAACTACTAGTATTCTCAATCCGTAATCTATTATAGTTAAATTATTTATCAACCGATGTCCGCCTCCGAGAACTTCGGGAAGGAGAAAACCAAAAATAATAGCAAACAAAATTGGTATTATCGGAATAACAATTTGGGGTAAAAATCTTAATTTTTCGTATAATTTCATAGAACCGGTAATAGAAAGATTAAAAAGAGTTCCTAAAATTCCCATTATGACGCCTAATAAGATCAGATAGAAGTAGATACTAAAAGGGAGGCTTTTCATTGCGGTAAAATTAAAAATCGGAGCTATGCCGAATATGTTTTGGGCAATAAAGTCTGCCGTTAGCGACGCGGTAGCGCTTGATAAAAGAACGTAAGGCGAGAAATTTTTATGAAGCTCTTCCAACGAAAAAATAACGCCGGCAAGAGGAGCGTTAAATGCGGCGGATAATCCGGCGCTTGCGCCCGCGGTAATAAGATATTTCTCGCGGAGCTTATCTTTTTTAAAAAGTTTATCTATCCCTTCGCCGCATGAGGCTCCAAGTTGAACGGAAGGTCCTTCTCTTCCGAGAGAAAGTCCGGCGGCTATTGCAAGTACTCCTCCTACAAACTTTGATATAAGCGTTTTGATCCAATTTGACTCTATTTGATACGACAAAATTCCTTTTATTTGAGGAATACCGCTTCCTCCGGATAAAGGCTCTTTTTTAAGTATAAATCCGAGCGTTAATCCTATTCCTGATAGAAGAAGAATCCAAAAAATTGTAAAGATAAAATTATTATTTTTTAGGAAAATATACGCTGTGTCTCTATATTCGTCGGTTTTTTCTATACATAACCGGTATAATATTACTATAAAGCCCGAAGCCAATCCGACTAATAAACTTTGTAAGAATATTTTCTCTCGAAAAGGTTGACTGTTTTGAAATAAATTCGATTTTTTTCTGTTCATATCGCAAAATTTAACAACAATATTCCTCGTTTAAATTACTAAAGCTTCGTATTAAATATTTTTTCTTAAGACTATTTTTTTTATTTTCGGAATAAGCATTGGTACGGAATATTTATAATCTATGAAAAAACTATCTTTCTTTTCCAACGCTTTTTCTTTTCGTTTTATATCTATTACAAAAATAATAATTGTCAAAACGGTAAACGATAATGTAAGAATCGAGACTGTTGAAAGAGACATACCGACAGATAGAGTTATTAGTATGGAATGGTAAGGATGCCGTATAAGCAGATAAAATCCTTTATTATACATATCTTCGTCGTGAAGGTCTCTGTGCCTTCTCGCGAAGAGAGCAAAAAGTAGTATGGAGTTTAAATAGAGAATAAGCCCCAGAGATCTGACGATAACGTCGATTATTGGCGGTAAAACCAGCTGAAACAGGCCGACTAAACCAGATAAAAAAGATAAAAAAGTTAGAAAAAAAAATATTTCGCTTAAGAAAGCGCCAATGATTGAAATAAAGTTCTTTTTTTCTATAGAAGAACTTTTTTGTCCCATAAAAAATACGATGCCTCGAAAAAGAAATAAAACTGTAAAAGGTAAATAAAAAGCGACTGAAAATACGATAATCCTATGAGCGTCGTTATACCATACGTTCGGAACGTCGTAAGGCAGAGATATATACATTGCGTTTTCCTGAAAATAATATATTAAAAAGTATCATAAGGTATGTATAAAATCAATTATTTTACAAAAATATTTTTTAATAATAAAACTTGGTAAAATAGAAAATGTTAAAATTAGACATTAAAATATTTTTATTAGTTTTTATTATCTCATTAAATTTCTAGTTTTTTTAAAATTTATGGTATAATTAATATTATTGTTTAGGAGAGCGCCATGAAGATCAAATTTATGCTTATAATAATTGTAATATTATTGACTTTAGCGGGATGTAAAAAAGAAAGCGTTAAAGAAGATAAGACCGTATCGGATAAAAAGATTACCATAGGACTCGCCTTAGGCGTAGGGGGATTAGGCGATCAGTCTTTTAACGACATGCAATACAACGGATTAATAGAACTGTCTAAAAACTTCGACGTAAATTTGTTCTACGAGATACCGGCGGACGACTCGGAAGAGGAGATGTATAAAATTCTTGATAAGCTGTGTTCGGAAGAAAAATGCGATTTTGTTATTGCCGGAGCGGGATATCTTATGATAAATCCTTTAGATAAAATATCGGATAAATACAAAGAAACCAAATTTATTCTTATCGATGATTTCGCAGTACTGAAGGATAATGTGTCTTCGATAGTATTTGCTCAGGAAGAGGGCTCTTTTGTTGTAGGAAGTTTGGCCGCATATTTTTCAAAAACAAAAAAAGTGGGATTTATCGGCGCGGTAGATATGCAAATAATAAAATCTTTTCTGAACGGATTTAAAAAAGGGATAGCTTACGCGGACGATTCTGTAAAATTGACGGAGGAATATATAAGTTTCGAAAAGAATAACGATTATTCAGGATACGATAACCCAAAAAAGGCTTATGAAATTGCGAAAAAGTTATACGATTCCGGTTGCGACGTTATATATTCGGTAGCCGGCGCTTCGGGGAACGGTATTATTCAATGCGCCGCCGATATGAAAAAATATGTTATAGGGGTTGATTCCAATCAGGATTTTATGGCGAAAGGGTACGTCCTAACAAGTATGATGAAAAGGTTGGATAAAGCCGTTTACGATATTACGGAAAATTTTATAAATGGAAATTTTATCGGCAACAAGAATTATTTATACAGTTACGAAAACGGCGGAATAAGTATAACCGATATGAAATACACCGAAACGCTTATAGGAGAAACCGTCGTAAAAAAAATTAGAGATATTGAAACAAAAATATCTAAAGGCGAAATTGTAATTAAAGACTAAGTTTGTTGATTTATGAAAAATAATATCCAGATAAGCCTTTTTGTTAAGTTCTCAGCTATAATATCCGTTTGTTTAACTGTTATTCTTTCAATATTAGCGTTTATTGTAATCAATATTCAAGAAAAAACTCTTGTGTCTCAAAAGGAAAGAAATTCCGAGGCGTTAACCGAATTTGTATCTAAAATTAGCGCTTTTCATATACAGAAGTATTCATATTTCTTATTAGACGAAAATACTACTCATTTACAATCAAAAATAAACGACGAATATGAAATATTGTCGTTTACCGTATACGACGATGAAGGAAAACGCTTAAATTTAAACGCAAAAGATATTGAATCCATCGAGGTTCCGCCTAAATACTGGTTAATCAAGAAAAAAGATTGCATTATAGATGGGGTAAACGTAGGAAGCATAGTAATAATTTTTTCGCTTGAATCAATATACAAAACAATCAGCCGCGTAAGAATGACTGTTCTAATAGTTATAATCGCTTCAATAATGATTTTAAATATAGCTCTAATTCTTATTTTGATATTATTGGTTACGCGACCTCTAAAGTATCTTACGTATTCGGCGGAGATAATAACCGGCGGAGTGTTTGATATCGAATTGAAATATCATTCTAACGACGAATTGGGTTTTTTAGGGAAAACGTTTGTAAATATGTGTAATCGATTGAAAAGTAGTTTTGACGAGATAAATAAGCAAAAAAATGAGATAGAAAAGTATAGTTTGCGTCTTGAAGAATTAGTTAAAGAGAGAACGGACGAGCTTAATATTGCAAATACAGATTTATTATGCGCATACGATAAAATGAAAAAAGAGTTTATTATGGCTCGTAAAATTCAGAAAGCTATTATGCCTAAAGAATTTCCGATATCCGAGAAAATTAACATTGGCGGAATATATATACCTATGGACGAACTGGGCGGAGATTATTACGACGCGTTTTACGTTTCTCCGGGTAAGTTGGCTATTGTAGTCGCGGACGTTTGCGGACACGGCGTTCCGGCGGCTTTGATAACGACTATGGCAAAGGTATCCTTTAAAAGTAACGCTAAAATTGGGAAAAAATGCGGAGATATAGTCCGTTCGGTTAACGACGAACTATATCCGATCATTGGTAAACAGGAGTATTTAACGGCTTTTTTTTGTATAATTGATTTAGAAAATTTATCGATGGAGTATACTAGCGCCGGTCATAACGACGTATATATATTTAAAAGTAATGGAGAAATCATAGAGTTAAAAACTAATTCATTTATTATTGGATTTTCTGAAATTGACAGTTTTACAACTTCTGAGGTAAAAATTGAAAATGGAGATAGAATTGTATTTTATACGGACGGTATTCCGGAGACAAAAAACGTCGAAGAGGAGTTGTACGGTCCTGATAGGTTTAAAACGGCTCTGATAAAAAACAGTATGCTGTCCCCAAAAATATTGGCAGATAAAATTGTCGAAGAGGCGGCAAATTTTAGAGGAAAAATAAGTCCGGACGACGATATGACGATATTGATTGTCGATATTCGGAATAACAATAAAAATGAAAACGCGGCGGCTCGTATGAGCGTCTTTAGCGGTAAATGAAACAATAAAAAATATTCTTCTATAAATTTGTTGCATTGTTAAATAAAAGGAATATAATTTGTTTTATATTAAATTTTATAGGAGAATATTATGGACAGTTTAGACGATTCGCTAATGTCGGATAGTTCCGACGAGCCTCCCGGAGGACGTACAAATGGAGAGTTATTATCCCGCCTATTGTCGTCTAGCGACAATAATCGACTTGGATTTGGAGGCGAGTATTTTCAGAATACCGACAAATCCGAGTATCCGTTAAACGCTAAAGCAAAGGAATTTAGAGATCGATACTATTCGCCTCATTTATCCGAACATACGTGGAATAATTGGAGATGGCAGGTACGGAATTCTATAGTAGATTACGACCGTCTGGAAAGCGTGTTTGGAGAGGCGGTAAACAAAAGCGGTTTAATTGAGAAAAAATTGCCGTTTAGGATCACGCCTTACTATGCTAGCGTTGTTAAAAATTCAAAGCCGCTACAGAAAACGGTTATTCCTTCAATAAACGAACTAATCGTTTCGGACGGGGAGGCTATAGACCCTCTAAAAGAGGATTTAGATAGTCCCGTAAAGTGTCTGGTTCACAGATATCCGGATAGAGCTTTGTTTTTATCTACAAATTTTTGTTCGACTAATTGCCGTTATTGCACCAGATCAAGGATTGTGTCGAATAACAATTTTTTAAAGAAACAGATGGCTGAATGGGAGTTGGCTTTTAAATATATAAGGGAACATAAAGAGATAAGAGATATAGTCATATCCGGAGGAGATCCGTTGACGTTGCCGGACATATCTTTAAACTATCTTTTAACAAATATTTTTTCAATTCCGCACATTGAAATGGCGCGAATAGGGACAAAAGTACCGGCGGTTATGCCGATGCGGATTAACAAACATCTAATAAAGATATTGAAAAACTTCAAACCGCTTTATATGAGTATTCATTTTACGCATCCCGACGAGATTACGGAAGAGACGGCTAAAGCTTGTAATATGTTAGCC
>JAGOCL010000113.1 GCA_017998755.1 Spirochaetota bacterium
TCGCAAGGCACCGCACACAGCCTTCCCGTTATCTCGGGTAAGGCGTTTGTTAATTACAGTCTTTTATACGCAGTATACCAGTCTTTGCTATAAACCAGATCGTTCCATTCCGGTATCAGATTGTTAATAGGACATCCTAGAGAGTGACAATACGGTATGCCGCAATCCATACATCGAGAGCCCTGAATTTCAAGTTCGTTCTTTGATAGCGGAACAATAATTTCCTTATAATCGTTGACTCTGTCTATAATATCTCGATAATGATAGCTTTTTCTATCATATTCCATAAATCCTGTATTTTTTCCCATTATTTAAACACCTCCTCAGTTATAGATACCGTTTCGGTCTCTTTCGCTTCCTGCTTTTTCAATCTGTCTAAAACGCGCTTGTATTCAATCGGGATTACTTTGACAAATTGCGGAGCCATAACGTTCCAGTCTTTTAATATTCTCGCCGCATATTCGCTTCCCGTATATTCGACATGTTTTTTTATCAGATTATATAGCTTATCCCTTTCAGAATCTTCTAATATCGGCTCGATGTCGGCCATCTCAAGGTTGCATTTTGTATCAAAAAGCTGGTCTTCGTCGAGAACGTAAGCGACGCCTCCGCTCATACCTGCGGCAAAGTTGATCCCCGTTTCGCCTAATACGACGACCGTTCCGCCTGTCATATACTCGCAACAATGGTCCCCTACCCCTTCGACTACCGCTACGGCTCCGCTGTTTCTAACGGCGAAACGTTCGCCGACCATTCCGCTTATATACGCTTCTCCCGAGGTCGCCCCGAAAAGATTAACGTTACCGGCTATAATATTATTTTGCGATCTGAACGCCGATCCTTTAAGAGGATAGACTATTATTTTACCGCCGGATAATCCTTTCCCAAGATAGTCGTTAGCGTCCCCTTCCAGTTCAAGCGTTATACCCGGAGCTAAAAACGCGCCGAAGCTCTGTCCGGCAGATCCGGTAAATTTACACCTGATCGTATCTTCCGGCAGTCCTTTAGAACGGTATCTCTTCGAAACTTCGGCGCTTAACGTCGCTCCGACGGTTCTGTTGCTGTTTCTTATCGAAGCGAACAGATTGATAGGCGTTCCGTCGTCTAAAGATTTTCGCGCTTCTTCAATCAACTCGTCGTCTAAAGAGACGCTTTTGCCTATATCCTTAGCTTTAACAAAATGTAGCGGCGTTCCGGGCGCAACGTTCGGCTTTTTCAAAATTGCCAAAAAATCCAGCCCCCTGGATTTCCAATCTTCTACCGCGGTATTCGCTTCGAGAACTTCGACGCGGCCAATCATTTCGTCCATTGTACGGAAACCCAAACCGGCCATTATCTCTCTTGTTTCTCTCGCCACAAATTTCATAAAATTCATTATATGTTCCGGTTTTCCTTGAAATTTCTTACGTAAATCCGGATTTTGGGTCGCGACTCCCACCGGACAGGTATTTAGATGACATTTTCTCATCATTACGCAACCGAGCGTTATAAGAGGAATCGTTCCAAATCCGAACTCCTCCGCCCCTAACAAGGCGGCTATAACGACGTCTCTGCCTGTTTTCATCTTACCGTCGGCTTGTATCTTAACGCCGCTTCGAAGATTATTCAGCAGTAAGGTCTGCTGAGTTTCGGCAAGACCGATCTCCCACGGGATACCGGCGCTTTTTATCGAGGATAAAGGGGACGCGCCGGTTCCGCCGTCGTGTCCGCTTATCAACACTTTATCAGCCCGTCCTTTTGCAACGCCGGCGGCTATAGTCCCTACGCCGACTTCAGAAACAAGTTTAACCGAAATTACCGCTTTTGGATTGGCGTTTTTCAGATCGAATATCAGTTGCGCCAGATCTTCGATAGAGTATATGTCGTGATGGGGCGGAGGCGAAATCAAAGTTATACCGGGCGACGAATGACGAACTCTGGCGATCTCGACGTCCACTTTGTCGCCGGGCAATTGCCCCCCTTCGCCGGGTTTTGCCCCCTGAGCCATTTTTATCTGCAATTCTTCGGCGTTTATTAAATAATAACTCGTAACCCCGAATCTCGCCGACGCCACCTGCTTTATTTTACAATTTAAAGAGTCGCCGTCGGATCGCTTGAGATAACGCTCTTCGTCTTCCCCCCCTTCGCCGGAGTTGCTTGCGCATCCGAGTCTATTCATCGCAATAGCAAGCGTTTCATGCGCCTCTTTACTGATAGACCCGAACGACATCGCCGAAGTAACGAATCTTTTGACAATGACGTCTTCGGACTCTACCTCTTCAATCGGAACCGGTATAGCTTCTTTGAACTTAAACAATCCCCGTAAGGTACAAATATTTTTACCGTTATCGTTAATATGTTGAGAATATTCTTTAAATATCGAATAATCCCCTTCTCTTACCGCTTTTTGCAACAAAACGACTGCTTTTGGAGTTATAAGATGTTTTTCAGAATCAGCCCTGTAATGAACGCTTCCTCCCGAATCCAGCGACGTTTCGTCGGTTTGCATATAAGCTTTTTCATATCTCGCCTCTGTCTCTTTTGAAATTTCTTCCAGTCCTATTCCTTCGATCCTCGATGGGGTATCGGCAAAATATTTTGCGATAGTATCTGAATTAATTCCTATCGCCTCGAAAATCTGAGCGCCTTTATAGCTTCTTATCGTCGATATGCCCATCTTAGACATTATTTTCAATAATCCTTTTTTCACGCTGGTTATATAATTTTCTACCCCCTGTTCTATGGTTATAGAGTCTTTTATTTTTTTGTTTTCCTTTAGATACATGATTGTCTCAAAAGCAAGATACGGATTGACCGCGCCGGCGCCAAAACCTATCAAAGTAGCAAAATGCATAACGTCTCTGGCCTCTCCGGTCTCGACTATCAATCCGGCAAGTTGTCTTTTACCGGCTCTGATGAGATATTGATGAACGCAAGAAGTAGCAAGAAGCGCCGGTATCGGTACGTTTTTAGATCCTATATTTTTATCCGTTAGTATTATTATTGAACAACCTTCGTCGATTTTTGATTCCGCTAAAGCGCAAATTTCTTCGAGACGAGCTTCTATAGAACTTACTCCTTTTTCGTAAGTAATCGAGATATCGGCGCTTCGAATAAATTGGTTATCTACGGCGCGAATTTTTTCCATATCCTCGTTTGACAAAATCGGATGAGGAAGCTTGAGTTGCCGGCAATGAAGTTCCGTCTCCTCCATAAGATTCTTTTCTCTGCCTATGAAACTCATAAGCGACATGCTCATATTCTCCCTGTACGGATCGATTGGCGGATTGGTAACCTGCGCGAAGAGTTGTTTAAAATAATCGTATAGCAGTCTCGGTTTTTCAGACAGAACCGCCAGAGCTTCGTCGTTTCCCATCGAACTAACCGGTTCTTGAGCCGATTCGACCATCGGGACTATTATTTTATTTACATCTTCAAGCGTATAACCAAAAGCTATCTGCCTTACCTGCAACTCCTCTTTGTCTACAACATTTATTGCCGTAGGACTCAAAACCCCTTTTAACTCTATTCTGTTATTCTCAATCCAGCGTCGATAAGGCTTTCGTCTTGAAATTGTCGCTTTGATCTCATTATCAAAGATGATTCTGCCCTTTTTGGTATCGACAAGTATCATTTTACCCGGAGCAAGCCGCCCTTTTTGCAAAATCTCAGCCGCCGGAATATCGAGAACGCCCGCTTCTGAAGCAAGGATCAATTTATCGTTTTTTGTAATAACGTAACGCGCCGGTCTCAATCCGTTTCTATCAAGAGCCGCTCCGACTTTAACGCCGTCGGTAAAAGCCATCGCCGCCGGTCCGTCCCACGGTTCCATAAGCGAAGCGTGATATTCGTAAAAAGCTCGTTTGTCTTGGCTAATATGATATTTAGTTCCAAACGCCTCGGGTATCATCATCATCATAATATGCTCTAAGGAACGCCCCCCCATTAACAGAAGTTCGTAAACGTTATCGAAAACTCCCGAGTCGCTCAATCCGGGATTGACGATCGGAAATAGCTTTTTGATATTATCGCCAAACTCGGAGGAACTCAGATTAGATTCGCGGGCTTTCATTTTGTTTATATTCCCTCTCAACGTATTTATCTCTCCGTTGTGGGCGATAAATCTAAAAGGTTGCGCGAGAGGCCACGACGGGAAGGTATTGGTGCTATAACGCTGATGAACAAGTATAAAAGCGCTTTGAGCGTCGATATCCGACAAATCCGGATAAAATTCTTCCAACTGAGCCGCGGTAAACATCCCCTTATATACGATCGTCCTGCTTGAAAAGGAGACTATATAAAATTCCTCGATAGTTATTTGACTTTTAAAAGCTTCGTTTTCTATAGCCCTTCGCGTTATATAAAATTTTCTTTCGAGTTCTCCTTCCTTCAATCCTGCAAACTCGACAAACGCCTGCTTTACGTAAGGCATAGAATTTAGCGCAATTTCTCCAAGCCCGGAATAATTGACCTCGACGTCTCTCCAACCAAGTATCGAGCCCCCCTCTTTTTTTACTATTCCTTCTATTATACTTATCGTTTTTGATCTTTTATCTTTATCTTGAGGAAGAAAAAACATCCCGACGCCGTACTCCCCCTCTTGCGGAAGTTTAAAGCCATATTCTTCAACTTTCTTTACAAAAAATCCGTGAGGTATCTGAATAAGAACCCCCGCGCCGTCGCCCGTTTTCAGATCCCCTCCGATAGCTCCTCTATGGACGAGGTTTTTTAATACAGTTATTCCCTCCTCCAATATCTGATGAGACTTGTATCCTTTGATATTTGCAATAAATCCAACCCCGCAACTATCCCGTTCAAAATCAGGATCGTATAAACCGTCTTTTTTGAGAATTTTTAGATGTTCCAATTACTCCTCCTTATATTACTCAGCGTTATCTATATATAATATCCCAACCTGCTCGATGGGATTGGCGTATAAACGCAAATTTATGCCGTCTCTATTTTCTATAACCTTAACGACGTCCGACCACATCGAGGCGTCGGGAATCAGTTTAGTCAAACTATTTTCAAGACTATTCAGTAGTTCTTCATTAATGCGGTTTCCATCTTTTTCAGGATAGATCGCCAGATACGTTATGTCCATTTCTACAATATCGTTGAAAAAGTGCGTTCCCAAAGAGACGTCGGGTATAAGCCCTTCGCGCATAACCGCTATTTCGCAGATTGTTGAGACCCGATCTATCTCCGCAAACGAAACGGGAACTCCAAGCGATGGGGTAGTAGTCCCCCATCTTCCCGGCCCAAGTAAGGCGATATTTTTATTGTCGTTTTTTTCCTCCCTGCGATGAGTCAGTTTGCCGATCAACCTCGCCACGGAATAACGGCTCGACATATTTAACTGACTGTAAAACGACGGAACTATATAAATCAATCTGTTTACGGCGATTGACGAACTTGTTCCGATAACCGGTCCCAAGGTCTTTATGATTATTTTCTTGTCGTCTATCTCAAAATTCTTCTCTACCTTAAGATTTGTTCTTTTTACCTGAAAAGGTCTGCACTGAACTATATTTATTTTGTATTCCGTATCGGATATAAAATTCAGAGTAAATTCTATATCTACCGGATAATCGTAAGCTTTTTGAAGAGTCGCTAGCGCTTCTTTCATATCGTTAATAAAATTCGTCTTCGATATCAGATTATCGAAAGTCAAAACATAGGGGAACACATCTTTGATCCCGATTTCCCGGGCTTTGCTCTCCATATCGTAATCGTATGAGGCAAACATTTCGACAGGCAAATCTTTGGTATCTTTCGCAATATTCTCAAATAGTTCGGATCTATGTATATTTGCTTTTAGATCGAGAACGTCGACTTTTCGTTGAGAATAGCGCCTGATCTCGTCGACGGAGGTCTCCGGTCTTTTTTGTGGAACGTTAAGCGCTACGATTCTTGTATAATCGTCGTCGTTTCTATCGACGGCTCTCGTTCCCAGTCCAAATACAAGTCGAATAACGCCCGATTTCGGATCGATATCGTTATTCCAAATAAACGGATTGAAAGAGAATCCTACTCCCGCAATCTGCGGAAAAAACAACTCCTGATATTTAACGCCGGATACCCTCTGAACTAATAGCGCCATCTGTTCGTCGCGGTCTATAAGTCCCCATCGCAATCTGTAAGAGAGAGCGTCGCGACTCATGGCGCTGGCGTAAACGATTCTTACCGCTTCTAAAAAATTCTCCAGTCTTTCGGCGGGCGACCCCTGATTGGCGCAAAAAACGCTTTCGTATTTACCCGAAAAAGAATTGCCGTAAGCGTCCTCTAAAAGACTGCTGGAACGAACTATTACCGGGGATTGACCAAAATAATCAAGAATATCGCTGAAATGTTTTTTTATATCTTTACTGAAAGCCCCTTTTAACATCCTTTCGTGAATTTCTTCAATACCGTCCAGATACATACCGCTTTTTTTCCATTTCCTTCGTATCTGCCAACAATCGTTTTGTATCAAATAAGTGTAGAAGACGTCTGAACCGACAAAAAACGAGTCGTGCGGTTCGAGAATATCCTTCCATTTTGAATCGGTCTTCTCCAATATAGCTCTGGCAAGAAGCATACCGACCGATTTACCGCCGATAAATCCTGTTCTTATCATTCTTTTCCCGATAGAATGCAAATCCTCAAGATTAAAATACTTTTCTAGCAATTTTAGAGCTTTAGGATCTCTTGAAATTGACATTTTAAGTATCTGATTGAAAAGGGATTTTTTCTCCTCCTCAACCTCTTTACCCCCGGTTTTATTTTGTATTAACCTTTGAGCTTTCTCGAACGTTTGCGCCCATATATCGAGACGGGGAACGGCAAAGTCCGGCGAAGTTTGGGGCGCGGTCGCCATAATGCTCGATATCTCGGCGCTGTTTGTAACCGGCTTAAGTTCGCCGTTTTCCCATTTATTCAGCATATACATCGTAGGGGAATATCTTTTAAAAACCTTCAGGGGTTGAATAAAAATCTTACTGTTCTCTTTATATACGTCCAATACAACCTGCGCAGTTTTGTGAATAGTATTTATCGCAATAGGCGCATGATTGTTTCTTAACAAAGCAAAATAAGCGACTGTATCGTAATCGTACAGGTAAGGGCATGCGAGAAAGAAGAAATTCCCAAGCATTCTGTCGGAATACCAATCGGCCGTCAATTCCGACAAAGAATCAAAAAGATAAAGAGCTCCTTTGCCCCGCGCCTCGATAGTTTCATATATTTGAGATATAAACGGCTCAAATCCTTCGTCGGAATTGATATTATAAATAACTACGTTTGCCCCTTCCGGTACGAGAGCGGGATGATCTGCAAAACGAAAATAATTAATAACCTTATTATTCTTTAGAGCTTCTCTACAAAACGCCTCCGCAAAAATCTTGTAGTCGGAGATAGAATCAACCTGCCATACTACGTTATCCCCGGGTAGGATGCCTTGTAAAAGGGAATCTAATTCGGGTATACCGGAACTTATCTTTGTATATACGTTTCTCATATTTAAGCCTCGTATAAATAGAGCAATATTCGCGCCATTATTTATAGCTTATATCAGTTCGCGAAAAAAACGCCGCGACTTAAAATACCGAACGTATCAGGAAGACTTTATTTTATTATATAGAGTATTCCTGTGTAGCCCCAAAAAATCGGCGGCTTCAATTTGTTTCTTGT
>JAGOCL010000114.1 GCA_017998755.1 Spirochaetota bacterium
CTATTGAAGTCGGGATTTGAGTATTTATTTATAAGCTCAAATTTTATACCGTCGAATCGGACAAGCCCTTCGTAAGTGGCGATCATGATAAAGCCGTTTTTGTCTTGCAAAACGTCGTTAATTGTATCCGACGCCAATCCTTGATTAGTCGTCCAAACAGTTTTGATATATTGAGAAAGAAAACTTTCAGAAAAAAGATTGACTGCGGCTATTATAAAAAACCAACAAATAATTATCGATTTTGTTTTATTAAGCATATTTCTTCCATATAATTAATTTTGGCAAAATTATAAACCGCATTCGTCATAAAGTCAATCATAACCGAAAGGAAAATTTTATTGAAATTTAAATTTAAATAATATAAAACCAATAAATTTTTGACAATGTTGAGAAATTCTGATATTATTAATAAATTAATAAGATAAACGGCTCAATAATTCTATCAGAAATAGTTTTATTGAAGAAAAATTTTTTACAGGGGGATACATTATGGCAAGCGATAGAGATATGATATCGTCTGAGGATCACGAGTTAAATTACGTTCTGCGAAAATGGGAAAAAAAACAGAGCATCGCTAATAGAGAGGTATTAGCCGGTTATTTAAAAGACTTTAAAGCCGACGATACTTTTCAACCTCATAACAGGGAGAATTTCTACAAGTATATTGATCAAAAATTTCTAAAGTCAAATCTGGAAGATAGCGATATAACCGAAGTAGTAGACTCTAACGATGCGGACGCTACTCTTAGCGATACAAAAGTAATTGGAACAAGCGGTTCGAACGTTGGGGATAAAAGCTCGGGCGGTACAAAAGTCTTGAATAACGCCGGTTCTTACGACGATTCGAAAAAAGGGAAAGGATTTCTGATCCCAATAATAATTATCGGCGCTCTTATTCTACTAATTTTGCTTTTACTTTTACTCTTTGGTTTCTGTAAATGTCCGGCGGCTCCGGTTACGACGACTACCACAACGACGACGATAGAAGATATTACGACTACGACGACAGTATATGAAAAACAGTTTACAAATCAAACTTTATCAAGAGAAGTTGAAAGATATTCTCCTATATATTTTGTTAAGAATAAAGCTATCTTACTGCCCGGCGAGGATAAGAAGATAGATATGATCGCCGATTATATGAAAAATTATAATAAAATCGATCTTAAAATTGAAGGACACTGCGCTAAAGTAGGCTGGCCAAAAAGGGAATATAACCTCAGCGTTAAAAGGGCTGAATTGATAAAATCAATGCTTCTGGAGAGAGTCGACAACGCTACCATTGAGACTGAAGGATTTGGCAGTCAGAGAGAGGCCGTTAAGAATCCGAGTAAGTCGGATATGGCAAAAAACAGAAGAACGGAGATTATTATTATTGATTCGGATTCTGATAAATAAATTAAGTATTATTTATCGATAAACGTTTCCATTTTTTATCCTCCAGATAGCTGATTTTAAAGCAGTTATCTAGAGGATATTGATAAATCCTGATTTTATCGTCCATATCAAGATTGTCGGTTATATCTTTTTTTAGATTACCCAGTCTTTTTGTCGGGAATTCATAACTTTCATAAAGGTTCTTTTGAGATTTTTTTATTCCATACTCTAGTAATAATTTTTCAAATCTTTTTACCGAATCTATAGATACCAAATCTGTCGATATGCTAACAAACATATTATTCCTCCATAGCGATATAGATTTTATCGGTTAAAATTTTTAATAAAATTAATATAGCGGTTTATTAAAAAGTATAACTTTTTTTTAGTTGATTTTAAGCTGAATTTATGTTTTAATTAATGAAAATTTATACAAGGACAGATTTTATGGATTATCAAAAAAATATTTTAAAAAATATATCAATTTCTATAATACCTTTTGTTTTTTTACTATCTATCGGGCTTATTGCGGGAGATATTACTCTACACCAAAAAGTATTTAAAACTTTGATGATAGCGCTGTTTGATTGCGCGTTGTTAGTAATATTACTGATCAATTTTCTAGGAAATAAAGAAGGTCTTGAAAAACAGAGAAAATATTTTATTTATTTTATCGCCTATTTTATTTTCGTTTTTATCCAGTTTACAGTCGCCCTTTTTTCAAAAGAGATATGCTACGACAAAGAGTATTATATCGGTAATTACATATTATTGATAATTCTTTCGATGAGCTTCTTTATTTTTTTGAATAAACTTGAAGACGTCAAAATCGGTTTGTTGTTAGTAAACGTTTACGTTTTGATCGTATGTATATGGTCTATTATTGAATTCATAAATGTTGATTTTAAAATTGCCAATTTTCGACCTAAATTATCCTTCGGGAATACCGACTATTTCTCGGGATACCACATAGGGTTATTGCCTTTGGCTTTTATTTCGGCTTTTGTGTGGTTCGATAGAAAGACGAAACTTTCTAAGAATTGGTTCCCGTTGGTTTTAGGCGTTATTAGCGTATTGGGTATAATACCGCTATATTTTTCTCAAACAAGAGCGGCGCTGTTTGGATTCTATATCGGGACGTTTGCGATATTTATACCTTCATTAATAATAATGAGCGGTCGTATTCCTTCAAAGATCAAGCCGCTCTTGGCGATTCTTGTCGTATTTGTTTTTCTTGCCGCTCCGATACTACTCCTAAAATTTCCGCCGCCGATAGTCGAGAAATCGTTAGGAAGATTAGTTAAAACGATGGCTAATCCGGAATTTTTTTTAAACGACAGGTATAACGGTTGGGAAGGGGGACTGCGGTTGTTCAAGCAATACCCCGTTTTCGGAGCCGGACTGGGATCTGTTTACGCGTCTTCTTTCAAAATGCATAATTTATTTTATCTGTATTCAGATAGCAACTCTTTCAAACATTCGCATTGCGAGTATGTCGAAGTTTTAGGAGAAGCCGGTATATTCGGGATAATTTTCTTTATAGCTTTATTTGGCTTTGTAGTAATATCATTAATGAAAATCGCTTATTCAAAAAAGTACGACAAAGACTTCAGATACATATCTATGGCTTTAGCGGTCGGGATAGTATCGATGCTCATTCATCAGTTATTTAGTCTATCGTTTAGAATGAGCGTAACGATGACGGCCTATTTTTCTTTGCTGGGCTTGGGGGTTTTTTTAATTTCAATGCGAAGATCGGCTCTTTTAGAAGGTTTTACAATAAAAAAATCGATTTTCCCAGAAATATTCAACGGCGCTATCTCTTATAAAGGTAAATACATATTATTATCGATAATGGCTGTTTTTACGGTATTAGGTATAATCGGTTTTTCTATGACTTATCGAGCCGAATACAATATCAGAAAAGCGCTCGGTTCGCGTTCGATAAACGAAGCCAGATATTATTTCAACAAAGCCGTTACGATTATGCCCGGCAACCCTTACGCTTGGACTCAGAAATACTCCGTAGATTTCAATTACTATCAACAGTTGTTAAAGAGTTTTCAGAACTCTCAGGATTATTTCAGGAACGTCGAGCAGGAATTTAACGTCGTTAAAACAGATTTAGATAAACTTAACGGTATTATCCCCGGTTATCAGGACGTATATTCTAAATACGCCAATTTATATCTCGCTAGTTACGACTATAAGATAAGAAAATATAGCGTTACTTCAAATTTATCGGATTATAAAGACGGGATAAGATATCTTTACGACGCAAATAATCATCTGACAAGCAGTCTAAATATGAATTTCTTAAATGAAAATAATCATATTATAAGACTCTTATTGCAGAATATTTTGAATATTGAGTCGCAATACAAAGACTACGTCAAAGATTACGCTATGGCGAGGGTATATCTTGATCTTGGTAGAGGCAGGAGAGTCGTTAAGGAAAAGATAAAAATTAATTTTACCGGCGACGATAAAACCTCGATAGTTAAAGAGGGCGAAATATACCATGTAAACATAAGCGAAAACGATATACAGAACATCGCAAACTCGACAAAAGGGATAAAAAATATATCCGAACTAAAAGCAAAATTAGACTCGGAATTAAAAACAATTTTAATTTATGAGTAAATTTGAGGAGAAGCTCTCAAAAAGAATCGGTAAAACTATTTTTGATCACAAAATGATAGAAGATAACGATAAGATACTTATCGGCGCGTCGGGGGGGAAGGACTCCCTCCTGCTTCTATACGATCTCTATAGGAGAGCGAAAGTTATACCGGTAAAATACGAGATTGTCGTCGCGCATATAGTATCAGATTTTGCCGACGACTCTTATCTTCCCGGATTGGAAAATCTTTTTAAAGAATACGGCGTTGAATATAAAATAATCCGCCTAGCTATCGACGGCCGTCTGAAAGAAGGAAAAAAACTTAATTGTTACTGGTGCTCTATGCAGAGAAGAATCGAGTTGATGAAGTTAGCCAAATCGCTCGGATGCTCGAAGTTAGCTCTCGGTCATAATTTAGACGACGTCGTAGAGACTTTCTTGATGAATTTATTTAACAAATCAGAGATCGCAACAATGTTGCCGGTTATGAAATATAAGAAATTCGATTTGACTATAATCAGGCCTCTAGCGGATATTAAAGAGAAAGATATCGAGAGATTTGCGAAAGAAAAATCATATCAAAATTTGAGCCAAAGTTGCCCGCTAAGCGCTCTAAACCAAAGAAAGTCGATAAAAAAAATAATCGACGATTTATCAAAAATAAATCCGAATATTAGAGAAAATATAGCAAATTCCACAAAGAATATCAATTTAGAATATATACTAAGATAATTAAACCTAAATTAATTAAAACGACGTATTTATTTCTTTTTTGCCTCGTCAATCTTAATATTTAATTTGTTTATTTTTGAATATAGATTGCTGGGGTAAACTCCGAGTAATTTTGCCGTTTGAGTTATGTTGAAGTCGTTTTCGCGTAATTTTCTCTCAATAAAGTCTTTTTCAAACTCTTCTCTTGCGGTATTAAGATTGTAGTCGTCGTATTTATTATTGGACGAATCTTTTTTTATCGCGCTTTCGTCGTCGAGATGTAATTTGACGTTGTCGACGTCTATCGTTTCACCGTCTATAATAATCATAAGGCGTTCGACGATATTTCGTAGTTGCCTGATATTCCCGGGCCAATAATAATTTTTAAGATAATCAACCGCATCGATAGTCAAACTTTTCTGAGCGATTTTTTTTTCTATAGAGATGCTTTTTAGAAAATAATCGAGTAGTAAAGGAATATCGTTTTTTCTTTCTCTCAAAGGAGGGACGGTTATTGGTATAACGTTAAGCCGGTAGTACAAATCTTCTCTAAAATTACCTTTTTTAATCTCCTCTTTCAAATCTTTATTTGTCGCGGTGATTATTCTTACGTCGATAGGTCTTATTTCGGAAGATCCTATTCTGGTTAGTTTCATTTCCTGTAAAACTCTCAAGACTTTTGCCTGAGTCGATAGAGACATATCCGCGATTTCGTCTAAAAACAACGTTCCCGTATCGGCTAATTCAAACTTACCCATCCTGTCTGAGTTGGCTCCGGTAAACGATCCTTTAGAGTACCCAAAAAGCTCGGATTCTATTAAATTTTCAGGAATAGCGGCGCAGTTGACGCTGATGAAAGGTTTGAGCTTTCTGGCTGATTTGTCGTGAATTTCAAGCGCGATCAGTTCTTTACCAGTTCCATTTTCGCCTAATATCATTATTCTTGCGTCGCTTTTTGCCGAATTATCGATTAAGTTTTTTATGGACTTTATCTGTTCCGATTCGCCGATAATCTCATGGGCGGTTTCAGTTTTTTTTGCATTAACGTTGGGAGCTGATTTACGGCGGTTTTCAATAGTTTTGACAATTCCTATAATTTTTTCTAAAGTGAGAGGCTTTTCTATAAAATCGTAAGCCCCCAGTTTGGTAGCGCTAACGGCAAGATCAATTTTAGCGTGTCCGGATATCATAACGACGTCCGTATCGGGATAATTTTCCTTAATTTTTTTTAAAACGTCTATACCGCCCATTTTAGGCATCCATACGTCTAGAAGGCAGATATCAATTTTCTCTTTAATAAAATATTCAAGTCCGGTCGGTCCGTCCGGAGCGGTAAAAACAGAATAATTTTCATCAGTCAAAATGTCCGAAATTATTTCACGGATATTCTCTTCATCGTCGATAACTAAAATATTCATATCATTCCTCTTGTAAAAATATACTCAAATAACTTAAAATCTAAGTAAAATATCATCCCGCCATCGACGCGATAGGAAGTTCAATAAAAAATGAAGTTCCAACCGTCGGTTTTGTTTCATAGTAAATTCGCCCTTCATGTTCTTGTACTATCCTTTGGGCTATGGCTAAACCAAGTCCGATACCGTTTTCTTTAGTGGAGTAGTAAGGTTCAAATATGTCGGCGTCTGATTCTGCAACAACCCCTTCTCCCTGATCCGTTATTTTTATAACGGCGTATTCGGTAAAACCGATGATTTTTTTGAAAACGTCGATAGTAATAATCCCGTCGTTTTTCATTGCGTCCAGCGCGTTTTGTATAATATTTATAAAAACGCTTTTTAGTTGTAAACTATCGCGATTGATCAAAAAGTCGTTTTTTATATCAAAATTAAGGATTATTTTTATATTTTTACTGTTGGATGCCATTAAATCTGTTAAATCTTTGAGAATATCGTATATTCCGCCTAGTTCTTTGTTTGTATTTGGGAGTTTGGCTATATTAGAAAATTCTTTTAGAAGTCTGTCCATTCTATCTACTTCTCCCAAAATAATTCTGGTTCCTTTGGCCAAAATTTCAGAAAAGTCTTTGTGATTTTCTGTATATTTTTTTAGCATTCTTTCAGAATTTAATCTTATGGGGGTAAGGGGATTCTTTATTTCATGAGCCATTCTTCGGGCGATTTCTTGCCAAGTGGCAATTTTCTCTTTTTGGCTTAGTTTTTTTCTGGAAAATTCGATTTCGCCTATCATTGAGTTGAAGGAATCAGTTAAAATTTTGAATTCGTCGGTGTAGTAGTGTTTGATTTTAAAATTATAATCCCCTTTGGCTATCCTTTTGGTAGCGTCCGATAAGTTAGCGATAGGTTCGACGAATTCTTTGGTTAGAAATATAGATATAACCAGCACTATTAGAATTATCGGAAATATTACAGCTATAAAAAGGATACTAAATCCGCCGATAAAGAATTTTTTATAGAGAGAGACGATATTGTAACTTTTTAAAGAGTCTTCTATTTTAGTGAAAACATTTTTAAAATTGGGATTTACTTTCAAAGCTATGTTTAAAAATCCTATCGTATCTCCCGAGTATTCTAGTATTATTTTAGATGGAATTATCAAGTAAAGTTCTTCCGATTTTTCCTGGAAAAATATCCCTTTATAATTATCATATAAATATACGGAGGCTGAAAAAAATGAAGTATCGTTCGATAGCTTGTCTTCCGACGTTATGTCGAATAATTTTTCGCCTACTTGACCGATGATCCGTCCATTTCTGTCCCATAAAGTTATATTATTAGCGCTTGTCAAACTGATAAATTCGTCTAAAAAATCTGTAATAGCGCCTGATACGATATTGTTCTTTTTAATATACTCGTCGATTATTTTAGCGCGATCTATAAGAAAAAGTTTCTTTTCATCGTAATATTCTTTTATAACTTCTTCCGACAAATCCAGAGACGCTCCTATGT
>JAGOCL010000115.1 GCA_017998755.1 Spirochaetota bacterium
CGCCCGAATATTCCGACGTATCTATAGTATATTTGACAGTATATACGTCGTTTGGAGAAATTTTAACGTTATTTTGATCAAAAACCAAACATGCGCACGAAGTAGTGATAAAAACGTCCAAACCGGTAGACGACACGTTTTTAATCGAAACGCTTGACTCGACCATAGCGCCTTTAACAACGTCGCCGAAATTGTAATATTCCGGATCGATAACCAAATCTGCGCCATAAACGGTAGAAACTATCAAGAATGTAATAAAAGTAAATATTTTTTTTAACATATATCTCCGGTTATTCCAGAAAATCTTTCAAAAGCCATTCCATACGCATTTCGATATGTCCGGAATATTTTATCGCTACTCTTTTTATAACATAGTTATCGGGCGATACTAAAATCATGGACGGAATAGAAATAAGCCCGTTCGCTCTCATGTTCCTAACGCCGTTTTGATCAAGATAAAAGTCCGCGCTTATTTTATTATTTTTCATATACTCTTTTACTTCGTCAATAGCAGTTTTTGAGTTAGAATACATCGTATTAACCGCAATGAAGTTGAATTCAGACTTCTTTTTCAGTATTGTTAGATATTTCAGCTCTTTTTTACAGTATTGGCACGAAGTATTGAAGAAAACAATAATCATATTTTTACCGGCGTATTTTGAGCCTTCGACGTCCGGGTTTATTTGCATTTCAATATTATCCATATTAATAACTCTAAAAGGTTTGAGTAAAGTATTTTCTTTGAAAGTTACGACGTTCTTAAAAAAATTAGTTTTTACAATTTCCTTTAGCGCGCCCGTCTCTTCGTTGAAACTTCGTTTATCCCCTTTTATTTTGAGAAAATCAAAAAAAAGCCCGATATCTTTGAGAAACGACTTATCCTCTAAGTTATAATAAGAAAGCGCCTTAGTTTCAAAATATTCTCTCCAATTTCCGGTATTTTTATATACGTCGAGCGCTATTTTATCGTGAAGCGTTACGGGCGCGATCTTCTTTGCAAAGCTTAAGTATCGATAGATCGACAGCCAATCCTCTTTAGTTTTATTTTTATTTTCCAGACGATTATATAAAGACAACCATTTATATATATTGTAAACAAACAGATAATTTTTTGCATCCTTTTCGTCGGCATTTTCAGAAAGTTTCAAATAATAATCGGTCTCGGCGTCAAAATATTGGTTATAAGCGTAGCGGTTGATATAATATAATAACGCCCGAGCTCTCTCTTTATCGCCAAGTTTATCCGAAATTATCTTCTCTATATCCGCATTCCTATCATTTCTCTGAGGTAAGTATATATTTATGTAAAACCTCAATATTTCTTCGTATATCTCGATTTCTTCGCGACTACCCTTTACGACGTTATTTAAATTTTCGTAGAATATTTTAGTATCAAACTCTCCGGTTTTTAAACAATCGTCGTTTAATTTTTTAAAAACCTCGTCGATAGAGTATAAATTAACTGCCAGAATAAAAATACTAATGAAGATACCGTATCTTTTCATTGCGAAAAACCCCGCTCAAACTTTAGATAAGTAATCCAAAGATATTAAATTGTCAATATTTTTTTTTGACAAATTTGAATTGTTTTTGTATTATTTATCGGGGGAGGGATTTATGAGTAAAAATTTCTATTTATATTCGGTATTAATTCTTTTTATCCTAAACGCAGGCGTTTCCGCTAAAGATTCGCCAAAAGATTTGTATCTTAAAGGAAAAGAGTATTATTTTAACGGAAAATACGAAGATGCGATTTACTATTTTAAAGAATCTCTCTCGCTTAACCCCAATTATACCGATCCTCTACTGGAATTAGCTAAAATCTACAACGAACTCGAGCTTTACGACTATTCCTACGATTATCTAACAAAAGCGGCTAGTTTATCTAATAATCCCGATCATATAATATATCTTGCAGATATCGAAACAAAGCTCGGCCGATACGATACCGCCGAAAAAAAATATAAAGACATTTTAGCTAAAAATCCTTTGGAAATCAAGGCCTCCAACGGACTCGCCAACATTTATCTGCAAACAAACAGAAAAATATTGGCAAAAAAAAGTCTCGACGAGATATTAAAAAAAGATAATAAGAATTATTCTGCATTATCCAAACTTGCAAAGTATTACGAGGATATAGATATAGACAAGGCGGAGAATTATTACGTAACAAACGTAGAAAATAACTCGTTAAATCCCGATTCTTATCTCGAATATTCGATTTTTTGTTTTAATAACGGAATGATAATAAAAGCGATAGATAATATTAAAACCGCCGTAAAAATATCGGATAAAGCGGTTTATAAGAAGTATTACGCCAAATATCTTCTATTTATGAACAGAGGCGACGAAGCGCTAAAGCTCTACAAAGAGATACTAAAAAACGAAGGGGAGATTAATTACCTCTCTTATTACCACTTGGCTTATTGTTACTATTTGCTTTCGGATTTCGACAACGCCAAACTCTCTATCAAACGCGCGACCGGTCTTAGAGACGACGACGAAACGTCGAGTTATTTTCTGAATTATCTTCTTATCAACAAATACGACGTCGACGACGAAACCAGAAAAAAAGTATCGGAAAATTTGTTAACCAAAGCGTCGGCTTTCAAAAAAGCGTCTAAATACGATTTATTTGTTAATAATTTGAAAGAATCTATAAGGGTTAATCCTAAAAACGTCGCCGCCCGTTTGGAATTAGCCGATTATTTTAAATCTACAGGTTATTATGAGAGATATTTAAACGAGCTTAAAGTAGCGGCGAATTTCTCAACCGATACGGCTCTCTACGATAAAATTGAGCTTGTCGAAAACTCCATAGGTTACAAACTCGAAGACGACTGGAAAGTCAAACAGTACGATATCAAAACCGACTCGGCGATTATTCCTATTTTTATCAAAAATGAGATAAATAATCAACATTACAATTTTGGTAAAATTTACGCGCGGCTTCTTCAAGATATTAGTTATGAAAATCATAAATTTGAGATAAAACTTTTCGACGAAGAAGAATATTCTACTCCCGATAAAATCAGAGTATCAAAAACAGAGAAATCTCCGTATTATCTCGATCTATACGTAAAAGAAGAGGGGAATTCGGTCTTAGCGTCTTTAAATTTTCTCAATTCAGAAAGCGCAGAGATTATAAAAAAGTATCAAACGTATCAGATGGGCAACGATCGTTTACTTATAACCGCTAACAATCTGATTCAAAAACTTTCAGAGGACGTCCCTTTTCGCGCTCATATCGTAAAGATTATGGGCGATAAAGCGCTGATAAACCTAGGCAAACGCTCTTCAGTTAAATTGAAAACAAATCTCAATATATTAAAAAACAAAGAGTATAATATCGATTTAAACAGAGCCAAATTTATTTATAACACAACAGACGTTAAAGGGAGCGCGACAATTGTCAAAATCGACGAAAATGTATCGGAGATACGAATAAAAGACAACGACTATTTCAAGGATATCGACGTCGGCGATATAGTTATCGTAAAATAATTTTTAAAGGAGAGCTCTTTCCCGCGTACCGGAAAGCGTTAAAAACTTCAAATATCGTATGAATATAAAAGAATGGTTTCAAAATTTATTATCCGAAACGGAAGAATTCAAATCAATAATCGAATCCTCCAAGTCAAAGAAAATCGTCCGTATAGGGGAGCTTTTTGGAAGCGCTATATCGTTATTGGCGCTCTCGCTATTTAAAAAAACAGACAAATCGATACTTTTTTTGTGCAAATCGGACGAAGAAGCGGAAGAGTTCGTTCAGGACTTTGTATCTTTTGGGATAGAAAAATGTTATTATTTTCCTTCGTTTAAAACCACGCCGTATTCCGACGCAGTTATGAGCGAAGACGTATCGTCTCAAAGACTCGAAGTCTTCAAGCGTCTGCTAAATAACGATAAAAAAATAATAGTATCGTCGGTCGACGCGGTATTTTCCTCGATAACTCCAAAAAGTAATCTACTCCCTTTTGTGCTTAATCTAAAAAAAGGAGACTTGATCGAAATTGAGGATCTTGTAAAAAGATTAATTCAAGCGGGATACTCTAGAGTTAACAGCGTTTCGTTATCCGGAGAGTTTGCAGTCAGGGGAAATATCGTCGATATATTTTACTCTACGTTTAAAAGCCCAGTCAGACTGGATTTCTTTGATATAGAAATAGAAAGTATCCGATCGTTCAACCCTTTTACCCAAAAAAGCGAAGACGCGCTCGAAGAAGTAGTCGTCCCGCCGCATAAAGAGATCGTTTATAACGAGTCCGAAGCGCTCTCGGCTATTTCGGAGTTAAACAAACTCGACGGAGAGCCCGATCAAATTAGTAAAATCAAAGAAAATATTACGCATTATCAGAAATTTGACGGAGAACAGTATCTGATTAACATTTTTTATGAAAAAGCGTCGCTTTGCTCTTATTTTAAAAACGATATACTGATCGTTAACGACATAAATTCGATAAAAAAAAGCGTTTCTACTCTTTTTTACGAATTTGAAGAAAATTATCATTCTTCCGCTTACCACAAAAAACCAAAGTTATCTCCCGAAAAAATATTGTGGACGCTCGAAGAAATATACGGAATGCAAAATTTTATCATCGAATGTAATTATCTAAACGATCCAAATAATCCGTTTGATTATCATTATGGTTGCGAAGGGCTTCCGATATATCTCGGTAATATCGAACAATTTTCAGGAGATCTAAAGCGTTTCTTAGAAGAAGGGTACAAAGTACTGATATTTGCAGTAAACGATATACAAAAAGAGCGATTAACGACTATTTTCAAACAATTCGATCCTAAAGACGATAGAGCCGACGTAGTTCAATCGGGATTGTCAATATTACCGCTTAGTCTAAATTACGGATTTTTGCGCCGGTCTGATAAAATTTTATTTATCAACGACTACGAGATTTTCGGAAAAAGGACAAAGATAAGCAAACATTTCTATACAAAAAGAACCGAGACGATCGAATCGTTTATAGATTTGAAACCGGGGGATTACATAGTTCATATCCATCACGGCATAGGTCAGTTTTTGGGAATAGAGAGAGTAAAAAGTCTCGGGACTGAAAAAGATTATATCTCGATTCAATACGCCGAGGGCGATAAAATATTTATACCCGTCGAACAACTAAACTTTATCCAAAAATACCTCTCAAGCGATATGACCCGTCCAAAACTCGACAGAATAGGAACAAAGTCGTGGTCTAAGGCCAAAGAGAGAGCTCAACGCTCGATTGAAGAACTTGCGAGAGAATTAGTTCAGCTATATTCGGAACGAATTAAAGTAAAAGGGTTCGCATTTTCCAGCGACGCGCCTTGGCAAAGAGAATTTGAAGCCAAATTCCCATACGACGAAACGGAGGATCAACTGCTCAGTATCGAAGAGGTCAAACGCGACATGGAGTCCAGCAAAATCATGGATAGACTGATATGCGGCGACGTCGGCTTCGGCAAAACCGAGGTGGCGATCCGAGCGGCTTTCAAAGCGGTAATGAGCGGCAGGCAAGTAATAATACTGACTCCTACTACAATTTTGGCGGAACAACACTATGAAAATTTTTCAGAAAGACTGAAAGATTATCCCGTAAAAGTCGAGATGCTTTCGAGATTCAGATCGGATCAAGAACAAAAAGTTATAATAAATGAACTGAAGGACGGAGAGATAGATATTATTATCGGAACGCACCGGCTTTTATCCAACGACGTCGTTTATAAAAATCCCGGACTTGTTATCATCGACGAAGAGCACAGATTCGGCGTAAAGCACAAAGAAAAATTAAAAAAAATACGGCTTACTATCGATTCTATCTCGATGACAGCGACCCCTATTCCCAGAACGTTGCATATGTCGCTGGCAAAGATTCGCGATATGTCGGTAATAAATACGCCGCCGAAAGAGAGGATGAGCGTAGAAACTTACGTTATGGAATTCAACGAAGATATTCTCGTCGAGGCGATAAGAAAAGAACTCGGCCGAAACGGACAGATATTTTTTATATACAACAGAGTAAAGACTATATACGAGATGAAAAAATATCTACAAAAAATTTATCCGGCGGCGCGGGTGGTAGTAGCTCACGGGCAGATGAACGAAGAAGACCTTGAAGACATCATACATCAATTCGTTCATCACGAATACGATATACTTCTTACCACGACCATTATCGAATCGGGTATCGACATTCCGCGAGCAAACACTATAATTATCGACAGAGCCGACAGATTCGGACTTTCGCAACTTTATCAACTAAGAGGCAGAGTCGGCAGATCAAATTTAAAAGCGTACGCTTATCTTTTTTACGACGCAAATAGCGCGATAACCGAAGATGCGATGAAGCGGCTCCGCGTCATATCGGAATATACCGACCTCGGAAGCGGTTTTAAAATAGCGATGAAAGACCTTGAAATTCGCGGAGCCGGCAACCTGTTCGGCCCGGAGCAGTCGGGCAATATCTTGGCTGTCGGCTTCCATCTCTATTGCAAACTCTTAAGCGACGCCGTTAAGGAAATCCAAAAAAGCGAAGATTATAAAGGCGAAAAAATCGAATACGACAAGGAAGTCTATCTCGAACTTAACTATAAAGGATTTATCTCGGACAGTTATATATCTGACGTTAAGCAGAAAATCGAATTTTATAAAAGAATAGCCGGCGTCGTTTATCATAGCGATATAGAAGATATAAAGAGAACTATGGAAGACAGATTCGGCCCTCCGCCCGACGAAGCTTTAACTCTTTTATTTATTGCGGAGATACGCGTTATTTGTAAAAATATGTCTATTACCGAAATGATAGAAAAAAGCGATAGAATAGAGATCATTTTTGATAAGTTTTCAGGTATTAATCTTGAAAAACTGATGAAAATTATAACAAAATCGAGAGGAAACGTCTATATACTGGGTAAAAAGCCAAATTCTCTTTTTATTAAAATATTAGACGAAGATATCCCGTTTAAAGAAAAATGGGCTTATATAAAAAATATTTTAACGGAGATAAAAGAGTGAGAAAAATATTCTGTTTATTTTTATTTCTTTCTTTACTGAATTGCGGTAACGTTTCGCCGGAAAAACAGATTATAGAATACCTTGATTATATAAAAGCTGAAAAATACGATAAAGCGTATAGCTTACTTTCAAAAACAGATCAAAACGCCGTAACGCTTGAAGAATTCAGCGCATACTCTTCTAGCATCGATCGAGTTATCATCCGTAGAACTTCTAATAAAATAGTTAAATCCTCTATGTCCGAATCAGGTAGCTCAGTTACGGCGACGGTCGAAGTAACAAAAATCGATATGCGCAAATTATTCTTAAACATCCCAGAACTTGCGACAGAAAGGAAACTCTCCGTTAAAGAAGTTGAAAGAATTATGAATAAAAATCGAAATAACCTAAAAAAAAGCGCAATAGTTTTTAATAAAGACTATAAACTGATAAACGAAGACGGTAAATGGGTAATTAAAGCCGATTTAGACATAATAAAGTATATTAACTATAACCTCAAATCGGCGATACAATTTGAGAAAAACGGGAAATACGATAAAGCGATGAGCGCTATTGAGA
>JAGOCL010000116.1 GCA_017998755.1 Spirochaetota bacterium
AGAATCACGTGAAGTATTAAACGGCGAAATGAATAACAAATACGGATTCGATTTTAAAATGTCCGGAGGAATACATAGCGGAACATTAATTATCGGAAATATCGGTTGCGAAGAGCGTATTGAATATACCGTTATCGGCGATACGGTTAATACCGCCTCAAGAATTCAGGGGGTAGCTAAAGGGGGCGAGATTAATATTTCCGAAGATATCTATAAAAAAATCTTAGACTTTGTAGTATGCGAATCTCTCCCGCCTGTAAAACTCAAAAATAAAGCCAATTCTACCGCTCTTTACAAAGTCCTAAGCAAAAAAGAGGTAAAACTCGCCGTTAAAAAAATTCTACCTCTCGTAGGCAGAGATAAAGAGATAAAAGATATCGTTAATATAATTTGCGACAAAGAGAACTCCGATATTAAAACAATTGTCGTAGAAGGGGAATCGGGAATAGGAAAATCCAGGTTAATAGAAGAGCTTATAAAAATAATTGAAAGCAAGAACATATTTGTTTTTCAAACAAGCGGTTTCTTCTATATGAAGCGTTTTTTGTTATACGCGTTCAGAGAAATCTTCTACAACATAATAACCTATCTCTATACGTTCGACGAAAGTAAGGGAGACGAAGACCTCGAAGCTCAAAGAACGTATATCGAAAAATATCTGACGCAAGAGGGGAGCTCGCCGGACGGCTCTATTTCCAGAGAGACCGTTTATAATGCGTTTCGTATCCTTTTCAGAAAAATCTCAAAAAATCGGCGGTTTGTCTTTATTGCCGAAGACGTTCAGTTCTTCGACGACGCGTCTCTCGAACTTTTAGATTTTTTGATAAGAACTTTGAAGGAATTTAATATTTATTTTGTCGTTACAAAAAGGGACGATTTTATTTGGGATCTAAATCAGAAATACTTATCGGTCAAGTTATCAAAGTTGTCCAAAAAACAACATGAGGAGATCGTTAAAACCATTCTTAACGGCGAGGTTGGGAAAGAGGCGCTAAGATATATCGTAAATTATTCGTCGGGAAATCCTAATTATATTATCGAGCTTACCGAAAATCTCAAGTCCGGCGATTATCTTATATATAAAGATAATGCGTACGAACTAATTAATAAAGATATAATCGCCAAGATTCCAGTTTCAATTAGCGCTCTTATATTAACTCGAGTAGATAAATTAACTATTAAAGAAAAAAACATTCTTATAACGGCGAGTTTTTTCGGAAGAAAAATAAACGTTAGAATTTTGAAACAAATAATAAATGAAGAGGATTTTGAAATTCGTCTGCAAAATCTGGTATCAGCTGGTTATATTCATGAAATCGACTCGGAAGGAAAAAAATATTTTTATTTTAGTCATCAAAGCGTTTGCGACGCGCTTTACGAAAGCGTTTTAGACAAAAAGAAAACCGAAATTCATATCAAAATTACCGAAATTCTTATAGCTAATTATAAAGGATCTGAGATAAAAATCTCGGAACGGCTCGCTTATCATTATGAAAACGGGCTTGATTTTAATAAAGCAATTTATTACAATTTTATGTCCGGAATCAAATACAGAAATATCTTTGATTTCACTACGGCAAATAAATTCTTTTTTAAAGCTCTCGAAATGGCTAAAACGCTTCAGATCTCAAGCGATAAAATCCTTTATTTTTCCGACGAAGAGTTGGAAATTAACGACTTTCCGCCTGCGATTACTTATTACGTCGAATATAAAATCAAAATCAAACTCTCCATCGACGCAATAGCTTTTCTGATAACGAGGTCTCTAATTATCAACGAAAACAGGTATAAAGAAGCCCAAAATATCTGCATTAAATATTCTAAAATAAGCGGAAATCGCCTTATATTTTTAGAAATCGTTTCGACTTTATATTATTACAATATTTATATTGAAAATAAAAACGCGCTCAAAATTATCGATTTCGTTATTGAAAAATCGCAGAGTTTAGACGATAAATTTTACCTGATAAACTATCTTATCGACAAATTCCTTACGCTATCAAGGGGTATTAATACGGACGCCGATACAAAAAAAATGATCCTATCCCAATTTTACGACGCAAAAAAACTGATTTTTGATAATAATAGCGGTATTTCTCCGGAAAAGAAAAGATTTTTAAAAGTTTATTGGCTTGGAAGAAAAATAGAATATAATCTCGTAAAAGGGGTAAACTTCAAAAGAAACTACGCTCTTTTCAAAAAAGGATTGAAACTGCTCAAAACAGATGTAGAAAAAATATCGTATTTCAGTTGGTTGGGGACGTCGTTTATCGATCGTTTTTTTAATAAAGCGACGATACATATGTGTATGAAAGCGGCTCGCTATTCTCTAAAGTACAATCAATTTAAAAACGCCTCATTAATTTACTCAACGATGAGTTACCATTTTCTAAAAAACGGCGATTACGACGGAGCTTTAAAAGCCAGCGTCTCCGCAAAAAAAATATGCGAAGAGATAGATTTCAGATCCGAGCTTGGCATGATTCATAAAAATCTTGGCGATATATACTACTCAAAAAAGGAATATATCAAAGCGATAAAAGAATACGAAAAATCAATAAAATATAAAAACGAAATCGAATCGACGCAATATATTTTAGATTATTCCAACGTCGTTTTTCCGATGACTTTCATCGCGTTATCCTTTCTCTCTTTGGAACGTTTTAACGAAGTCGAAAACCGGCTCAATCGTATTGAAAATTTTCGAAAAAACAAAGATATACCGGAAGACATGACTTTGATTGTCTCCTTCATAAAGAATTATTGCGATTATATAACGAAACTCGACGTCGTCTATAAAGTAAAAGCTAAAGATATATATTTCGAATTCGAAAAGAAATTTTCCGATTCGCTTTACAAAATCTGGCTAGAAGAATTGTTGTCCAAAATATAAAAAAAAGAGGCCGTCTTGAAAGACACCCTCTTTTTTTTATTCCTATTTTTCAGTTTCTGAGACTTCAACGTCAGCCTCTTTTTTTACATCTTCAGGCCGTTCTTCGTATCTATCGTCGTATCTGTCTTCGTATCTTTTTCTTCTTTTTTGCTTTCTCTCTTCTTTTTTCTCTTCAACTTTTGCCAGAACTTCTAAGTCTACCGAAGCGATTATATCTTCGTAAAGATGAACTAATATTTTATAATTACCGCTAAATTTAATATGTTCTTTTAACTCGATTTTTTTCTTGTCAATATCGTAGCCTAATTTCTTGATCTCTTCCTCAACCTGCATATTTGTAACGGTTCCGTACAATCTCCCCTTATCTCCTGAAGCGATTGATATAGTAATCTTTTCCGTTTCCAATTTGTCTTTAAGCTCTTTAGCGTTCTCTTTTTTCATTAATTTTCGTTTTTCAAGAAGTCCCTTTTGCCTTTCAAGGATATTCCTGTTTTGAACGGAATAATCCACGGCTAAACCGTTTGGAAACAGATAGTTTCTTGCATATCCGCATTTAACTACTTTTACGTCCCCTTCTTCGCCAAGACTTACAACGTCTTTTTTTAAAATAATTTTTGTATTTCCCATCTTTATCCCCTCTTATTGTTTTACGTAAGGTAAAAGCGCAATTTGTCTGGCAAGTTTGATCTGATCGGCCAGCTTTCTTTGGTGCTTCGAGCAGTTGCCGGATATTCTTCTCGGAATTATCTTTCCGCCTTCGGTAACAAATCTCCTTATGGTATCTATCTCTTTATAATCTATTTTCAGATTTTTATCAGCGCAAAATCTGCATACTTTTCTTTTTAAATATACTTTTCTTCTTGAGGAAAAATCGTCCTTTGCGTCGTCTCCTCTAAAATCGTCGTCTTTTGAATAATTTGAATCTTGTCCCATAATTTATCTCCTTTTATTATTATTAAAATGGAATATCGTCGTCCGTTCCGCCAAAATTTGAGTCGGAAGAGAACGAATCGTCTAGAAATTCATCGCCCCCCGGAGAAACGTCGTCGTTCCACGGATTGGCGTTCATCGTTTTATTTTGCGGTTTCGCATTATCTTGTTTAAAATTATTTGTCTGAGGATAGTTTGGTTGGTAATTATTCGAGCTCTGACCGCCGGCATTCTGAGACTGCGCCGGTCCTATAAATTGAACCGAATTGGCCGTAATCTCAACCTTAGATACAGTCTTACCCGTAGCGTTATCGGTCCATCTGTTCTGTCTGATATGCCCTTCGATAGCAACCTGACTCCCCTTTTTTAAATATTTCTCGCAATTAACCGCCTGATTTCCCCATACGTTGACGTCGAAGAAATTTGTCAGTTCTTTTTTTTCGCCATTCTGAGTATAACTGGCGTTATTTGCAATTGTAAATTTTGCAATCGGAGCCCCGGATGCCGTATATTTTATCTCCGGATCTTTTACCAACCTACCTATTATAATCAAAACGTTCAAATCTCTTCCGGCCATAATAAAACCTCTATTTAGTCTTGCTTTAAAGTAAGATATCTTACTATTGGTTTATAAAGTTTGAAATCTTTATCAACTTTTAAAAGATTATTCTGCTCAGTTTCAAAATGGAAAAGATAGTAGTATCCTCTTTTCTTCTTCTCGATATAGTAAGCCAAATCTCGCATACCTACATCTTTTTCGTCGATAACATTAATTCCGTGAGCCGAAAAGGATGTTTTAACAAATTCCTTTATCTCTTCCAACGGTTTTGCCTCTACGTCGTAGATGAGCATCATCTCGTATTTTCTCATAGTTCCCCCTTATGGACTTCAGTTTTTGGAGGCTTTATCCGGGAAAAGCTCCTATAACGCAGACAACGTCAAGTCGTAAAAGCTTACAGTATCCCGAAACCGCCTCAAGAAGGCTTGCTTCGCATTTATCTTTCTATCATAATTACCGACATTTGTCAATATTATTTAATTCTGACAGTCTAAGCTATCCGAGATAAATTTACAAATTTTATTCGCATCGTCGTTAACGACGTATGTAAAACAATTGTCGTATTCGGTTTTTGATAAATTTATAAGAATCGAAGGGGCGCTACCGGCGAGCCGCAAAGCAAAACCGGCGGCGGGCTGGACTGTTAAAGACGAACCTACGACAAATAATAAATCGGTATCAAGACAATTGTCGTATAAATCGTAAAATTCTTTTGGTAGTTGTTCTCCAAAAAAGACTATATCCGGTTTTACAACGCCGCCGCAATTATCGCAGTATATAATTTTACCCTCTTCAAGCGATCGTATTATTTCTTCTAGAAAATATTTTTTTTTACACGTCAAGCAATGCGCCGTAGAATAAGTTCCGTGACATTCGATAACTTTTTTGGCGCCCGCTTTTGTATGAAGCCCGTCGATATTTTGAGTTACTACCACCGCAAGCTTTCCCATATCTTCCAGCCTCGCTATAAATTTATGAGCAGGAGAAGGCTCTATCTTAGCGCCGATCAGATCTTTAGACAAATCGAAAAACGGCGCGGGATTATTCTTAAAATAATTAATATCAAAAATCGCTTCGGGATACGGTAAGTCGTATTTCACCCCTACAACAGAATAAAGGCCGTTTACGCTTCTAAAATCGGGAATACCGCAACTGACGCTGATACCGGCGCCGGTAAACGCTGTGATTTTAGAAGACTTTTTGAATAATTTAACGATTTCGTTTAAAGAATTCCAATCTGATAATTTTTTATCATCCATATTTCAAAAATATAAATTATATCGTAACTAAAGTCAACCGCTAAAAGAGGCTTTTTGAGCTCCGGCCGCATAAGCTAAGTAAAATATCATATCGAATTCTTGACGGCGTCGGTTCGCCGGGCGCGACAATTGTCGTATAAAACAATTGTCGCGCTAATCGATCGCGCAATCAATACTCCCGGCTTGTTTTCACAGCTTTTATAAATATTTAACATTTAAAATAATATTTATTGAAAAATATTTTTTATTTTAATATAATGCCTATATCAATTTAACAGGATAAAGTTTTGTTGAAGAAAAAAATTTGTCTATTAGGATCTTTTTCAGTTGGTAAAACAAGTCTTGTCTCAAAATATGTTTACAGCATTTTCTCGGAAAAATATCTCACAACTATCGGCGTAAAAATTGATAAAAAATCGCTTAATATAAATGATACCGACGTTGATCTGATTATATGGGATCTCGAAGGCAGAGCGGATTATAAAGATATTACAAATAACTATTTCAGAGGGGCTTCGGGCGCTCTTTTAGTAGTCGACGGGACAAGAATCGACACTCTCAGATCGGCGCTC
The DNA here is from genome assembly GCA_017998755.1 of Spirochaetota bacterium. GTDB lineage: Bacteria > Spirochaetota > GWE2-31-10 > GWE2-31-10 > MWDO01 > MWDO01. Next base: position 6,214 of record JAGOCL010000116.1, read on the forward strand.
GAATTGAAAAACAAGGTTATAGAAACAACCGGAGAAATTCCCTTTGTTTTTGCTTTAAATAAAGCCGATCTTGAGGACGAATGGGAGATAGACGAGAAAGCCCTCGATGAAATCAACGCCAAATACTCAGTAGTAAAAACTAGCGCAAAAACAGGTTTTGGGGTCGAAAAAGCGTTTCAAACAATTACAGAAATGATGCTGGCTGATAAATGTTGACCTATCCAAACGATATTTCTGAATATTTAATGAGCATTATCAAGAAAAACTTCAATCCTGCATATCTTACAGTTGATAAATCCGGAATTTTAACTGATTTCAGCTCAAATATTTCAGATTACGGTTTAAACTCGTTTGAAAAAGGAGCGCCGCTTGATCGTCAAACTTTTTATTTTGAGGGAATGCTACCTTTAGAAAAGGACGGCGAGCTGTATCTGCCGCATATCAAATTTGAAAACAATCTTTCAGCGGACGTATATATTTTTTCTCAAGACGATAAAGATCAAATTATACTATTTAACGAATGGGAAAAAGAAGAAGAAATTTTCTATATTCAACAAAGATCAAACGAATCCTCGCTAATAAAAGATCGACTTAACGGCAAGTTGAGAATCGCTCTAGACGAACAAACCGCGATGGCAAACTCTTACGGAAAATTCGCGCCGAAAGAGCTTATCAATATTATCGGCAAAGAAGTATTATCCCAACCAAATTCAGAATCGTTTACCAAAATTAGCTCCTCGCTTTTAATTACGACAATTCAAAACATAGAAGAACTATCTGCAAGTATTACCGATAAGGAAAAAATTAATTTTATTAATCATTATCAAAAAATGATTAATTCCGCAATAAAAGAAAATAAAGGGTTTATAGAAGATTTAAAATATGATCATATAACGGCTATCTTCCCGGGAAAGGTTGAAGACGCGCTAAACTCAGCGCTTCAAATAAACAAAAGTTTGATAGAATATAACAAAACCAGAAAGTTAAATGGTTATAAAGAGATTATTATCTCATCGGGGATACATTTCGGCGACGTCGTTTTGGGGGCTTTTGGGGACGGCGAAAAGATATGGATCGCCGCTATTTCAAACGAACTAAATCGCGCGTCGCAGTTAAATAATCTTAATAAGCTTTACAAAACATCCGCCCTAATTTCAGAATCGGCGTATAAATTATTGATAGATAAAGAAAGATATAATTTGAGGAGTCTTGGAAAATATCATCAAAAAAACTCAGCTCCTTTAGAAATATATGAAATATTGGATTGCATCCCTTCAGACGACGAATATTTTGAAAAAAATGAAAATAAAAAAGTCTTCGAAAACGCAGTAACCATATTC
>JAGOCL010000117.1 GCA_017998755.1 Spirochaetota bacterium
AATTAATAGCGTTTACATTATTAATTTGTTTAACATTGTTCTATTTTAGTTGTTCGACGCCCAAATTAAAAGACGTAAGATCCAAATTTTACTCAATGGCTTACGAGGTTGCGAGCGAAAGCGTTAGCGAGATAGTTGAGTCGTCCGTTAATTCCGGCGATAAGATATTGTTAATCAATCAGGGGGATCTTTATAACGATTATCCGAGCAGATTTTATTCTACTAAAGAAGAGTCTAAAGAGAAAGAGTATATTAACGATAAAGTTTTCTTGAGCGATCCCGGTTTTATAACTTATATCGAAAACGGTTTTAACAACAGATTTCTAAAGAATAACGGGCTTGTAATCGACAGATTGCAGTATCCGGCAAATATTGGCGAAAAATACCTGAAGAAATTAGTCGAAGATAGATTGATATTTAACGTTAGTCCGTTGGATTACGACAATTGGACTAAGTTAAAAGAAGATTTCAACGTTAACAAAGTTTTGTTTTATTCGGTAAGCGATATGATTTACGACAAAAAGAAACAAAACTATCTTGGAGTGAAGTATTTCTTTAAATTCCTTGATCTCGATCAAAACGGTAAGATTTTGTGGAGCGGTACAAAAAACGCCTTTTCTTCAAATTTTCCCGGAAGTTTTAAGTCTATTTTTAACGAATCTGCTTTAAAAATAGAAGAAGGGCTTGCTCGATTTATCGAGAAGGCGGATAACGCGTTAATTAGCCCAATAGACGTAGTTCTTATCAAAATAGACGAGATACCGACGGTAAGTTACTATCCCGTTACAAGAGAAGATTTTGAAATTGAGAATCAGATAATTAAGTCGTTCTTTTCCGTAGATAAGATAAAGATATTAGAAAAGATTTCTAAAAGAACTTACAAGATTTATTCTCAGTTCAATAACGCCGTATTTAATATAAGTCCGGTTCAAGGCGGCGATTATAAAGAATTTGAAAAATATTTCTATACCAGATATTATATGGGTTACAAATTGTTGTGGAAAAATCAAACAAAAGCTGATACGACTCTGGACAAAGAGCTTATTGGTATTTATTTTAAAATTGTCGATACAAAAGATAACGGTAAGATAATCTTAAGCGATTTAGTAGAACTGGGATCGCAAAAAGATCTTCAAGAAAGTTTCCTTTACAACTGTTTTAAGCAAACGGAGGACGCTTCCTCAAATCTTGGATATTTATCGAGCTCGGGAGTTATGTCCGATAGCGATAAATTTGTCTTGATAAATAAAAGGATCGAGGCGATTAAAGATTATATATCTAATAACTATCCGGATTTGTTAAGTTATATGATTACCGATAAGAAAGAATCTGAGAATGTGAATGTATTATACTACTACAATGATTCTTATAAATATTTTAGTAATCCCGATGAGAAAAACAAATCTTCAGATAAAAATAAAGAGTTTATAGAGTACGACTTGACTAAGTATCTCAATAACGCTTTGATAGCTAACAGTTGGTATGAAGAAGGTCTTGTATCGGCTATGTTAAACTCAGGTTTACAACCGCATGAAAAACTCGAATCGTTGTACTCAAGATATCTGATCAAGAAAAAGACGACTCCCGATAACTTTTATTTAACTCCTCTTCTTTTAAAACAGTGGAACGAGATAAAACTACACGGTTACGAAAAGGTGGTTTATTATTCGGCGCTTGATTTTCAATTCCCTTTGAAAAAATATATAATGCCAAATCCGGAGGACTCTGAAAACAGCGTCTCTATAAGGAAATATTATCCTGTAATAACCCAGGAATTGGAATGGCTGTTGTTATCGATAGTCGATGCAAACAGCGGTACGATTGTTTATAACAACAACATACAATTAGTAAAATAAAAGGAGGGGAAAAATGAAAAAATATTTAACATTAATTTTGATATTTTTTATATCAATTCAGATATTTTCAAGAGATTACTCTTTTATGGATCCTCCGCGAATAGCGGTAATGGATCTTGAGGAGACCAAGAACTCTATCGGTACGTTTTCTTCATATATTAATATTCCTTCGGCAAATACTCTCTATACCGATCTGGGGGTAGGGTCTGCGGTAAGCAACGCTCTATTAACTCAGTTGATAAAAAATGACGGAGCGGGAAGGCAGTTATTCCCCGCTATAAAAGTTTATGATAAAAAATATATTGAATTAGCTCTTAAAGATAACAATTATAACGTTAACGACCTGTACGCGCTCAAACCGGACGTATTTAAAGTAACGAACATAGATTACGTCATAGTAGGGAACGTTTACGAATTAAGCGTAGGCGACGGTAGTCAGTACGGGATAAATTTGAGAGTATTAAGTATCGGTAGAGCTGAAGAGTTATTATCTTATCAATTGAGAGTAAAGTTGGATCTTAGCAATTTGGATACGGCTTGCGATATGTTCTCTAGAAGGTTGATATCGGATATACTAAAGAATTATTACAGTAAGATCAGGATTATAAAAAACGAAATAGAAGACTCGGAATTCAGATGTTTTATCAGACCGAAGTTTGTCAGAGACAACGAAGACAGGATAGTTAATTCCAACGATACCCATTACGAGTCGATAAACGACAAGATGAATAAAGTTTTGGAACTTCTTCCCGGCGAATATGAATTGTTGATTTATCGTCCAAAATATGAACTAAAAAAGATAACCGTAAATCTCAATCCTCGAGAATACAAAGAGATCGCTTTAAGCGCGTCCGATTTTGAGCCGGTTGCGGGAAGTAAATTGATTATCTCGGACGTCTATCCGACGGATAATTTCAGGATGTATATAACTGGTAAGAGTCAGGAACTGTTTCATTTTTGGGAGATCGATAATTACAAAGGCGGAAAATCGGTCGAAACTATAAAAACGGTTCATGAAATTGAGTTTAATAAAGAGCAGAATTATCAACTTGGTAAAACTGTCGGAAGCGTAATGGTACAATACGACTCTTCCAATAACAGATTGATTATCGACAAATTAGATCCTTCTATATACGACGTTGAAGTTATGCCCGAAGGCTCCCGCAAATCGTCTATTACAGGCATAAAAGAGATGATATTGACCGATTCAAGATTTTATAAAACGGTGAATTTCAATCTAAAAATGAACAAGACTGTAAATACTTCTCTAAACGACTTGTTGATTGCTAAGAAAGTTATAGATGAAAATCTTATGATAAACAAAGTCTCTTTTATCCTAAATCCGGCTTTTATAAATCAAACAGTTGAAGTTACTATTAACAATAATACGATACCTCTTATAGATATAGAAAAACTTATCGTATCAGACAATATCTCCAAAAGAGACTTTGATTCGAGGGGGGAGAATTATATATCTTATAGTTTTAAAATAAAGGGCAAACAACCTATCAGCGGCGTTATCAAAAAAAGCGATATTAATAATAACCCCGACGTTGTCAAGATTATAGACTTAACGAAAGCTCCGGACGAAGTTTCATATAAAGATGAAGATAAGAAAGTAATAACAAGAGAGGAAGCCGAGAAAATAGTTTCTGCGTTACTAAACGATACAAGTACGGCTAAAAAAGAAACTAAAACAAAAACTAAAACCAAAAAAACAAAAACGACTTCTAAAGCGTTGAAAAGTTTCTTTCTGCCGTTGACCGCTATGATGGGGGTAACGTTCAATCAAGATCCGTTTTCTTCCGCGTTTGTAAATACTAATATGATGATGGGTATCGACGTAGGGCTTCTTTACGCGTTAAATAAATATGTAGCGCTGGGAGGCGGTCTTACTATGGGATTTGTTCTGCCAAATTTCATGTCAAGCAGTCTGGCGACTGGCTCCGGTATAGGCTTGTCCGGAGGTATGGTTATGTTTAAGTTAATGGCGGGAGACCTAGCCAATAAGAAAGTGGCGTTTGTTTTCGATATAGGCGGAGCTTGGGCTTTTGGTTTGAAAGCTGGCGTTTACTATAACGGAATGACGTTAAAGATGGGATATCTTTTGACGTATCCTTACGGTCCTGGAGCGCACACGTTGTCGTTTGATATCGGATACAGCTTTAACTTCGGAAAAGAAAAATGAGCGGGAGGGAAAATATGAAAAAAATAAAGAAAACTTTGAGTAACTCTATAAAATTAATCGTAGCGCTATGCCTAACGCTGAGCGCGTTTGGATGCGACGTTTACAACTGGACTTTAGGGATGAAATTAAAAGACGCCGAACAAATATCGTCGTTTGACACGTGGATTCCGATCGACGTTGGCGCGTTTAGCGAAAAATATTACTACGTTACGGGAAGTTATCCCGACGAGATCCAATGGAGCGATACAAGCGAAGCGGGATGGGGGGCGCCTACCGGAGATATCGAAGTAACAATATATGAAAGCGATGGGGATTATGAAGAACATGACGACAATGGATATAGCGATCCGTTAGATTTTGATAATGACTACAACTCCTACGATGAGAAAACATATATCAAAATAGTTACTAAAAGCGCCGGAATTGTGTATATCAAAGTTAACGCTTCATCGTCGTCATGGTAGTAGTAATGAACGATAAAAAAAGGAGTCTCGATTGGGACTCCTTTTTTTTGTATTTATTGCGCCATGACTATTCTGAAACCGAGGTCGTTAGCCGTTAGAGTTTTCAGAAGGTAGCTTTTGTTATCTAACTTAAATTTGTCCGGTTTAGATATCTTCCAACTGCCCCCCAATACCAGCCCCATATCGGCGCCGTCGTCCCCTTTCTTAGTATCGAACAACCATTCGCGGACGTTGCCGCTAAGATTCTTGATCTTATTTTTAGTAATGTCGTTTAAACATATATGGACTTGTACGGGACCTCTGCCGTTCAATACCGGCGCCATTCCTTTATGACTATAAAGACCGCTTATACAACTATCTTCTATCCATTTTTCTCCCCACGCAAATTTTTGGTCGTCGTTCAATTTCTTGATACGGTCAATTTGAGCCGACGACGGCAGAGAGACTTTTTTGTTCAATTTCTTTGACAACCAAGCGGTATACGCTTCGCAATCGTCGTAGGAGACGTTGACCACGGGATAGTCTGAAAAATATTTGTTAAACTCATAGCTGTTTTTATCAAACTCAACAATGCTCCAATCGACTTTTATTTGGTATTTTACATCTTTGGCAAATTCGATAAATTGCGCAAACGTTATCTCGGTTTCTGAAATATAAAAGTCTCCGAGCGAATCGCCCCCTATAACGCTTATGAAATTGATTCCGGCGATCGTTTGGATATGCGCCCTCTCTTTATCTATTACTAAGTCCTCAGATTTATTCGTAGTTTTATTTTCTGTAATAATATTCTCTTCCTCCAGAAAATATTCTGATAACGCCAGATCGCCGGTTTTCTCGTCGTAAATCTTCGTATAAGGTATCTGCTTCATCTGATGGCTTAACGACCATTTAGAAACGCTGTCTTCAACGTAAATTGAAAGTTCCTGAAAAGTGACGACCCCGTCTTTATTAGCGTCCCCGTTACCTTTTAGTCCGGATATAATATATTTTGTAAACACTCCGTAATCGCTATCCGGGTCTTCGTAACTTTTCCAACCGGATTTGGTGGCGTAAAATGTGGCTAAAACTTCGGCATTCTCGTATTTTTCTTCCCTCAGTCCTTTGCCTTTTTCGGTCAATCCTTTGCCTTTTTTAAAGTCTTCCCTGCAAGCGTCCAATATCATAAGGGACTTTTTGATCTTAAGTTCTTTCAGCCAATCTACCACTTCGGATACTTTAAAACTCGTTTTAAACAAATCCTCGTTGGTTTGTGCGTTTGAATCGCAAACAACGAGATAACCTTCGCCGGTAGCTTCGTTTGAAATGCCGTGTCCCGAAAATGTGAAAACAAACATATCTTCCGGTTTGATAAATCCTTTCAAATAGTCGAGTTTCTTCCTAATATTGATTAATTTTGGATAATCCAAACCTTTCGCGTCGGCGTCGTCGGTCATAACGTAAACATAGTCAAATTTACCGTACGCAGATAGAGTCTCTTTTAAAATATTAGCGTCGTTCCGAGCTTTTTGTAAAGGATTAATATCTTTGTCTTCATATTCGTTTATTCCTATACATATCGCGTAACGCTTTCCGATATTTCGCGGATCGCTTTTTATCTTTATGCCTCCGAACGACAGTCCGCATAGCGCTAGCGCAAATATTGCGATAAATAACCGTTTTTTCATAACGCCCCCCTAAATAGAATATACATCAACGATATGTATAAATCAACATATATCCAAAATTCGATTATATTTTATAATATTTTACAAAATTCTGAAGATACGCTAAAAGATTTAAGCTCTTCCTCGACGTTATGCGCAACCGCTTTTTCGTAGTCGCTTATCTGTTCTTCAAAATATGCGTCGCCTGTTTTATAATCTATTATTTTGATTTGTCGGGAATTACTGTTTATCATCAGCCTGTCGATACGGTAAAGTTTGCCTTCAAACAGAAGTTCGATTTCGGTAAATACTTTGTCCCAAGTTTTGTCGAATATCCAAAGATTTTGCCCGATAAAAATTTCAACTCTTGAGATTATCTCGTCGATATCCGTTTTTGTTATAATATTTCCGTATTTTGAATATAAACTTTTTTGCGCGATTTTTTTATCTTCCGCGTCGTTGTAAATGATTTGCGAGAGGTAGTAATGCGCGGCGATTCCTTTCAGTCGCGATCTTTTTTCATACAAGTTTTTCAATCTGTCTATTTTATTGTTATCCATAGATTGATATATTTTTTGTTCGTTTTTTGTCCAAATGTCGTAATTCAAATATTTTTTATAATCGGGGAATTGAGATTGATCCGTAGTTTTTTTCTCGTCGGCGCTAATAGCGGATGAGATCTTACCCGCAGTATACCTAAGTTTATAACTTGCTTTTTCTTCGCCGACAAACTTGTCTCTAAAAGTATTATAAATTGCCGATAGAATCCCTTTATAACCGGCGTCTTTGTAATTAAAATCGTCGATGCCGGTAAGATCTTTTTTCTCAATAATGTTGTAGATTATCAAATTTGATTTTGCGCGGGTCAGGGCGACGTAAAAATTGTTTATTTCGCCGATCAATTCCTTTGATTTATTTTGGTTGAAAAGGTATATATAATCTTTAAACTCTTTATATTTATCGGAAGCGCCGTTTTCAGTAAAAAACGCATTTGACTCCATCAAAGTCGACGCTGACGAAGCGAAAGATTTGGAAGTAAATCCGGTAATCATATATTTTTCTATCATGCTGTAATTTTTTTTATCGTAAGATATATAAAACTCTACGATATTATCCGTTACCGGCTTTCTCGAGGAGAAATCGTTAAAAATAAACGCATTTTCGTATTCAAGCCCCTTTGATTTGTGAATTGTAGTCAATATTATGGCGTTTAGATTTTCTATCCCTTCCTGATAGTACGTTTCGTTTTTGAGATTGTCGTCGATAAAAGCTAAAAATCCCGTCAGAGATTTAGTCCAATCGACTTCGCCGCTATCAAACTCTAAAGCTATTTCAAAAAATTTGTTAAGGTTTTTTAGCTCAAGGT
>JAGOCL010000118.1 GCA_017998755.1 Spirochaetota bacterium
CTTTTGTAGGTAGGCCATACATTAAATATTCTGGGATTGGAATATCTAAATCTATATTATTATCTATCCTTTTTTTATCATTACGATTCTTAATATTTATTAATTCCGGTAATTTTTTTACAGTTTCCTGTAAACCTTTAATTTCTAATTTCGATTTTGTTCCCAAACCTCTTTTTTTTTCTAACTCTAAAAAATTTATTTCTAAAAGTCGTCGACAAAAAGTTATATTCATATTTTTTAAAAAATTCTTAGTTCTACTTGAAAGATTGTTTAATAAATCTTCTGGAATTAGTATGTCGTCAATATAGTTATTATTTGTTCGATCTATTGTGTCATCATTGTTCAAATTAAGTTTATTATTAAAAAGTTGCTGAAAATATTTTACTTCATCAATTATTTCCGTAGATATACCACTTTGTGATAATAAATCTATTGAAACATTACAAAAAGAATCTATATTATTAATATTATATTTCTTTAGAACTTGTCGTGTATCTTCCATCAGAAATCCTAATAATTCTTCATATGAATAATTCTTTGTCATATATTCCATTTTTACCATACATTTATAAAATATTCCTCATATATTTATTTTATTCAAACAACTTTAAATATCTCTCAAAAACAAATACTCTGTTTCTTTTATATCCAGTTATCTCTTTAAGAATCCCGAGATTAATAAAATCTTCTATCAATCGTAATGATGTTGAAGCATTGATTGATAAAGCGCTTGATACGTCTTGATTATCGACAACAGGTTTCCCATAAAGAAAATGAATAAACGCCTGCGCAAGTTTTGTTTTTCTTCCGAGAGTTAAAATATCCCTATATTCAACTTCCTCTCTTAGCTTTATTATTGATTTAAACGTATCGATTGAGTCTGTCGCCGTCTCTCTTACTCCTTCAAGAAAATATTTGAGCCATTGAGTCATATTATTATGAGTTCGGACGCGCGAAAGATTATCGTAATAGAGCGTTCTGTTTTTCTCAAAAAACGCAGAGAGATATAGAACGGGTTTTGAAAGAAGGCCTTTACTGACAAGATAGAGCGTTATCAAAAGCCGTCCGATTCTTCCGTTACCGTCGAGAAAAGGGTGAATCGTTTCAAATTGATAATGACAAATCCCTATTTTTAAAAGATCCGGTAAAAGCAGGTTGTCGTTATTCAAAAACGTCTCAAAATCAGACGTTAACTCCGGCAAATCGCTGTGATGCGGCGGAATAAAAACGGCGTCGGCAAGAGACGCTCCCCCTATCCAATTCTGGCTATTTCTAAACTCTCCGGGTAATTTATGTTTACCTCTTACCCCTTGCAATAAAATATTATGAGTATTTCTCAAAAGTCTATTAGAAAGAGGAAGATTGTTTAATTCATTAATTGCGTAATTCATCGCTTTAATATAATTTTGAACTTCTTCCCAGTCGTCTCTTTTTTCAGGATTAATATATTCTTCTTTTTGTAGCGCTTCTTTTATATTAGTTTGCGTTCCTTCGATTTTACTCGAAGTCGTCGCCTCTTTACTGACATGCATTTTTATAAAAAAATCAATATCAGGAATTAACTCTGAAAATGCGTTTAATTCTCCGAGTTTTATATTAGCGCTACTCAATATATTTATTAATTTCTCATCGGTAACGCTCCAGTCGCGATTTACCGGATTAGGCAAAAAACTCTTGTATTGAAACTGCTCTTTGTATGTTCCTGATAAAAAATCTTTTATATCTATTTTTATCCTGTACTTTCCGCAAATATAAAATACTATATTTGCGCTTAATCTCCTATCTGCAAATAATACGTTATTATAACCGCATTTGCAACCTAAAAATAAATAATTTTTAAATTATTATTTTTCTTGCCAAGTCAATAAAATCCTCTTTCGTCATTTTAGACGTTTTATATAATTCAATCATCCCTTTTATTACATTCTCCCTCACGCCGCTATTTGCCCTACCCTCTTTTTTTGAGCGATAAAATCGTCAAAAGAAATTAAAACAACGCATTTATTCCGTATATATTCCAATTTTTTCGTAAGAATCAAATTATTGTATATTATCTCGTTTTTCTCGACGCTTTTATAGAATTCCGACTGCATTGTCTTTTTTATTTCTTCCTCTATTTTTTTATTTTCTTCGACGGAAAGATTGCTTAAGTATCTATTACATTCATTATTAGCATATTTATCGTATTCAAGCTTTATTGTCTCTGTTTCTTCGTTATACTTTATGTTTATCGCCTTATTGTATTCGTTTTCTTTCTCTTTTGATTTTTTATGCTCATAATTACGATAATCGTCGTCTATCCAGTTTTGAATTATAGATAAATAAAGATACCTTCCCCTACCCTTTACTTTTTTGGGATTATGTTTCATAAGAAATTCAAACTGATTTAACTTCTCCTGTAGATAATCAGGATCATGTTTAATAAATATATTATTCAGCTGTATATCCGATATACCGTTTTGTTGAAGTTTATTAATTATTTCTAAATTAGAAGAAGAATCATTATAAGTAAGATCATTTTGTTTTTTTATTACATCGTTGTTTAACTCTTTTCTTTCTTCTTCTTTTTTTATTAATATTTCTTTTGTGTATATAAATTTTGCGGTATTAGGCGGATTTAATACCTCAAATTTTGAGGTATTAACGTTATTTATACCCTCATTATTTATAATATTGCCGTCTTTTTGGTCGTCTATTACCTCAAATTTTGAGGGTATATTTTCTTCGATCGTTGTTCCGGAAACGAGACTCTCGCTTGTTTTGTTTTTTACTTCATAAGAAATTCTAGTCCCCTTCCCTACTCCGAATTTATGCGTTTCGATTAAGCCCTTATCTAAAAGTTCATTGATCCCTTTTAATATTGAATTTCCCGACAGATTTGACATTTTCTGAATTTGACTGTAACTGATAAAATCTTTATCTTTCTGCCATCCGATCGTTTTTCTTACGACGGTTAAATAAACTTTTAGCGCCGATTCTGATAATTGATATATATATTCGTCTAAGAAAAAATTAGGAACTCTTGTAAAATTAACGACGTTGTCGTCTATAAGTTGTTTTAAACTCTGCATAATCTTAACCCTCCCAGGTTTATGTTGTTATTTGGACATAACTCTCCCGTAATTGATGAAAATATCTTTTAACAAAAGAATAAATTTCACCAATAAATAAAATTTTTAAAGAAAACTGTTGACAAAATTTTGATTATGCTATAATATCTGAAGTATAAATTAGGAATTATGAACGCTTCAAATATTAAGCGTAATGCTTATAGAAAGACTTCTTTATTAGCCGTAAAGAAGTCTTTTTTATTGTTTAAATGCCATTCATTATTACCCCCTCCCAAAGATAACGGCTTTTTTAGATATTAAGCGTTGACTCAATTAATATAATAAACGGTATTATTAATCAAGAGAAAAGTTCAAAAAAGCAATATAATTTGAATTTGAGGTATAAATATTATTCCATAACTAAAAGTTTGCAAAATATTTGATGTTATTTCTTGCCAACAATGAATAAATTTGATAGAAATTTGGAGAAAGAACAAACAACAAAACAAAAAATGAATTTAATTTTTGTAATGGAAGGGGAAAATGAATTTATTAACAATTAAAGACGCGGGGATATTAGCGGGGTTGTCTGAAAATACAGTGAGAAATTGGATTGACGAGGGGAAAATACAGAAATACGAAGACGACAAGGGAAGAGCGCTGGTAAATAAACGGGAGATTTTAAAAACGATTCCTACCGTAATAACGCTTTTTAACCAAAAAGGGGGATGCGGGAAGACTACGAGTAGCGTAATCTGCGCCGATTATTTTGAAAAACAGGGAGATAAGGTATTAGTAGTCGATCTTGATCAACAAGGTAATATAAGTCAAACATTTTTTAGTTTTGAAGAGCTTGGCGGCAGTTTAACTTTATACGACTATGTTGAAAATAAAACTCCTATTTCTAAAATAGTAAAAAAATATAGCGATAACGTCGACGTAATTCCAGCCGATATCCGTCTTTCAAGGAAAGACTATATAGACACGTCTTTACTGATACAAATGAAAGAGGACTTTATTCCGGTATTTAAGAAATACAACATAGTAATACTCGATTGCCCCCCATCGTTAAACGCTTTTTCAAGAATGGGCGTACTCTATTCAAATTATATATTCTGCCCTATTGTTCCCGAGCCATATTCTCATAAAGGGTTAGCAGAATTATTAAATTCTATGAAAATATTGACTCCGTTTAACAAAGACTTTATTGATTACAGGGTTTTTATTTCAACCCATAGACAACACAGAACGACAATACGAGAAGATTATGTTTTACAGTTTAAAGAGCAACTAGGAGACAAAATATTTAAAAATTATATTCCTGATTTTATTGGAGTCGTGGAGAGAGGAGTAGCTTTTTCTAATATTTTTGATATGTATAAAAACGATAAATCTATATCTAAAATTATGGGACTAATGAAAGAAATTGACAATTTTATCTATGAGGGAAGGAGATAAAATGGCAAAGAAAAATTTTAGAGGAAAAGAGACGCGAAATCTTTCCGATATTATAAACGATAAGAACGTCGTTAGCGACGATGTGAAAAACGCTATTCTGGGGCTTGAGGCGTCCCCTACTTCCGATAAATTGAATTCCGTAATAAAAATCATAGAAAACGATACGGCGATTTTGGGTGAAGATAAAAAAGAACTGCTAAATAATTTACGCGAAAAATATATATCGATATTTAATTTTAATAATTGCCCTGAAGATTATGAAGATCTGAAAAATGAAGCGAAATTTTTATCGGGTATTACTCAATATAGCTTTATGCTTATGGCTCAGCGTCTTCTAAAAATAAGAGATAATGAGTTATATAAAATAGACGGATATTCAGATTTTAGGAGTTTTATCGAGAATGAACTGTCAATCTCAAGAAGTACCGTTTATAATTATATCGATATCGTAACAATATTCGGCGTCCAACCGGTTGGACACGATGAAAACATTGAATATGCTAAGTTACTTCCAATTATACCTATTCTAAAAGCGCATGAAAATAACATTCCTAAAGATGAAATTAAAGAAAGGTTTTTATATGAGATTAGGAGTAAGTCAAAAAACGAGATAATCGACGAGGCAAATCGTCTTAAAGTAAAGTATGGATTACTTAAGGAGCGCAAGTTAAAAGATGAAATTGATAAATCGTTCAAAAAATTTTATGAATTATTACTAAACGACGCAAAAGACCTTGATAAAAACAAACTGGACTATTATATAAAAAAGTTAAACGGATTAATGTAAAATTTGAAACAAAGAGTATCGTTTATCTTGTCGATTTTAATTTTAATATCAAAAATTTGAGCGCCTATTTTTAAAGATATAATACTCTAATCCCCCAAGCATTTAATTACAAATTTACTCCACATTGTTATATTGTGCTGTAAGAAAATAGATACGGATAAATTCCTTTGGGTTCTGATAAAATTTAATCTATCGTCCATATTGATTTTAGAGTCTATACAGATATTAATCGCGTTATTAAACATTCTTTTTGCCGGTCCTCGAAAATCTTCATCGCATATTCCTGAGTCGGTCGGCTCTTTCGCATCCTTGCGACCGCCGACACTAGTCCATCCATGGACGTCGAAATCCCAGCCGCCGACTATCTGAACCCAGTCGAGAAAAGAAAATAAGTTGATATGTTGAATCCTATTTTTCAATTTATACTCCGGACGAACGGGAGTATTGAGAGTTATAATCTGCTTAACTTTAAATCCCGAACTTATCAGTTTATCTGCAACCATTATCATAATATTTCCGCCGTGGCTATGACCCGATAAAGTAATCGGGATTTGTTCGGGCGCGATATTCTCCTTTTTCGAGATTTCATAAAGATTCCCAAGAATATTTAAGAATAGTTTTTCCGCCGCTTTTTTCCTGCAATTATGATTGTTGTTTCCAAGCCATTTTAAATATAATCCGTATTTGCAATTTAAGAAGCGCGCTATATCGTTCGCGTAATTATTACCGCAAAATTTGAGGGTATAATCCCAAAAATATTTATCCTTCGGATTTTTATAATCAAAAATTGTTCCATGCGTTGTAAAAAAAGCCGATATATTCTCTTTATGTTTTATATTGATTGTTTCGATTTTGTCCGGAATAATTCCTTGATAAACCGGTTTGAAGATGCGGTTCTTTTTATCAGTTAAAGGATTTATATTCGAAAGATTTTTTAAATGCAGTAGCTCCTTTATTTCATTATCGTAATGATATTTTATTTTTCCGTTGATACTGTTTAAGATTTTATCCGATATAGTAAAATCGGAATTCGTTAATTCCCGTAACTTAATTAGAATTTCATCGTTTGTTATCATTAAAATTTCTCCAGATATATCAATTCTATCGAGGGATTAACCCCTCGATTGAATTGATATTGATAATTTTAGACATTCCATTTTTTCATTTAATTCCTGAATCTTTTTATTTTCCTCGATAGTTATTTCTCTGAATCGCTCAAGCAGTTTGTAAAGTTCGTCTTCGAAAAGATCGTCCATTGTTTTGCCGTTGGCTTTAATAAAGTAATTGAGAGGAACTAAGCAGATATCGTCGGAATACATTATATTTCTGATATTCAGCGCGTTAGTTAAGAATAATTGAAGTTTGGATTTCTTATATTTCTTAAAATCAACGTCCGATAATTTATCTATGTTATTCTGCTCGATTGTTTCTTCGAGTAGTTTTTGATTTTCGCTTGAGATTTCGTCAAGTATTTCTCTGAAATAAATTACCGGTTCGGTTCTTTCAAGATTAGGATTGATTGAAATCATCCGTTCCTTGCAATATTGGGTAAGGGTATCGCAAAAGAGGTTTAATATTTTTCTATTGAGCGGTAAGATAATATTTTTAGCGAAGTTTGTCTGTTTTGCTTTTATGTCGATAAAATGTATTTTATCAATTTTTTCTTTGACGTCAAGTATCTCTTTTATAACCGAAGAAAAATCTTTTTGTTTTGAAAACTTAATTATCGAAAATACAACGATTGCGATAATCGATGTTATAGTAATAGAATAGAGAAAAATAGTTAAGCCCTGATTATGATTTTGAATAGTAAGGTTCATTGTTGCAAAAAAGCCCGAAACAAATGCGGTAAATACCCCTGCGAATATACCTATCTTATCTTTAATTTCTTCCAAAATACGCTCCTTTGAATTAACTCACCCCCGGTGATTTAAATATATGTTTTGCTTGATTAAGAAAACAGCCCCTCTCTTTAAAAAAAAGAGGGGCAAATTGATTTTAATTACAAAGTATCGTCCCTCTTTTGGTTCAAGAGAGGGACAGATTAAAAAAGGGATATCCATAAATTTCGTCACAACCAGGGTGAGTTCTCTTTAACTACGCGACAGCCAGATTATAATTATTTCTACTTACTCTCAATACTTGCGGTCCCATTTTCGAGGCGATTTCAAAATAGCCATTAGTAAAGGCGACGTTTGG
>JAGOCL010000119.1 GCA_017998755.1 Spirochaetota bacterium
AGCGGTAGCGACGCCAAGTCTACCGGATTTTAACAAATCGTCTGATATATTAGCGTCCTCAATAGCCGTTTTGGCGCAAATAGTTGAAAATATAGCAACTTTCCCCATAGATCTTCGCGCTTTTCTATCTAATAATTTTTCATCTACATTCTTAACCATTCCGGCGACTTTAGTCTTTAAACCTTGAATCTTTTCCCATTCGGGCATGTAAATAACGCCGCTTTTTTTATTAAGAAACGACGATTTAATTTCTTCTTTATTATTTCCAATAGGACTTAAAATTCCAAATCCGGTAATCACAACTCTTCGCATAGACTCTCCATTATTAATCGAGCTTAAAATATCAATATATCATATTTTATATTTAATAATATCAAATATTTATTTATTTGTCAAAAAAATATAATATTAATAAAACTCTTATTTTTTAATTATTCAACATATCTTTCAAATGTTTTGCAATTTCTTTTTTCATGTCGTCAGAGTCGCCCGACGCAAATTTACATCTAGGCAACGATCTGAAAAATAATTTCCCGTAAGGTTTGGTTAAAACTCTTGAATCAAGTAAAGCTACAATACCGTAATCTTTTTTGGTTCTAATCAAACGCCCAAATCCTTGTTTAAATCTTATTACAGCTTTGGGTAAAGTATAGTCGTTGAAAGGATTTAAACCTTTTTTTTGTAGATCTTCTATCTTGGCTTCTTCGATTGGTTCGCTAGGCATGCGAAAGGGTAGTTTAGTCAAAACTACGTATTTCAACGTATCTCCCGGAGCGTCTACTCCCTCCCAAAATGAGTCAGTCGCAAATAAATTTGAAGATATGTCGTTTTTAAAAGAATCAAGCAGTTTCTCTTTTTGCATTTCTCCTTGATAATACGATCTGAGACCGATTTTTTCAAGGTATGGCGCGACGTCGCTATATGATTTTTGCAATTGGTTATAAGAAGTGAAAAGTATAAAAGTAGAACCGCCTGCTTCCTCTATGGTATCTTTCAGATACTCGTTAAGTTTATCGTTATAGTAAGATGAATTCGGCTCGGGAATATCTACCGGAGAAACGAACAATACTTGATTTAAGTAATCAAAAGGGGAGTTGTATATTTTTTCTATAATGCTTTTATTATTGACTAACGATAGCCCTGTGATGTTCTTGAAAAAGTTAAATTTATTATCGACTGAAAGAGTCGCCGATGTAAAAATAATGGATTCAAAAACGTCGTATAACTTATTCTTTAAAATCTGACTCATATTTACAGGAGAAACGTTCAAAGTAAAAAGAGGATCTTCCGGTTTCCCAAAAATATCAAACCACGCCACATTATCATCGGGAGAGCTGTTTAATAAAGCGGTGATTGCAGACTGGAATGTTTCAATTTTATTTTGAAAAGCTTTTATTATTTTTATATCAAATTCATATTTTGTCGCCGCTTTCTCGGGTAACGAGTCCAAATTATCGCATAAAGAGCCGTATGATTTACTGAATTGTCCGATGTTTCTGCTTAAAACGGACAACGGTTCGATCAAATTTTCATTAAATTCTCGACTAAGCCACTCCTCTTTCCGAACTCTATATTGCAAATTACTAATAGATCCATTTTTTGTAAAATAATCTTTTTTATCAAGAATACTTTTTATATAGTTATTAATTTTCTCAAATATTTCAAACGAAGATGCGTTTAACACGTTAAAACTATTATTGATATCTTCATTTATATTAACTGAAATATTTTCTATCTCTTTCATACCGCTTTTTAGAAATTTGTTTGATATTGAAGACAAAAAACTTTTTCCGCTTTTAACGCGATAATTTGCGATAAATTTATAAAAGCCGCTTTTTGAAAACTGATTAGTAAAAAAAGAATTAGCGGATTTCTCTATATTATGAGCTTCGTCGAATATAATTTTTCTGTAAGGCGGTAATAATAAATTTTCATCAAGCCCTTTTCCCAGACTTCTGATTTCGATGTCGGCAAATAAAATATGGTGATTCACTATCAATATGTTGGACTCTGTAGCTTTTCTTCTGGAAATTTGTAGAAAGCACGATTCGTAAAACGAACATCTTCGTCCAACGCAAAAATCGTTATCGCTAGACACTTTGTCCCATACGTTGTTATCTGGAATATATGACAATTCTTCAACGCATCCCGTCGGACTATTTTGAGCCCAGTTGAGAATTTCGTTTATTTCTTTATTATCCCTTTCAAATTCCAACTCGCTTTGTAAATTTAATAATTTTAATTTGCATAGATAATTTTTTCTACCTTTGATCAAAACGGCGTTTATATCCGAATTTAAAATCTTTTTAACAATCGGTATATCTTTGTTTAATATCTGACTTTGCAGATTTATAGTGTTAGTCGATATAACGACTCTTTCATTATTTTTTTTTGCCCATAAGTACGCTGGTATAAGGTAAGCGAGAGATTTACCCGTACCGGTTCCCGCCTCAAGTATAGCTATACGGTTGTCGTTGAACGACTTAGCGACTTCG
This sequence comes from Spirochaetota bacterium, assembly GCA_017998755.1. Classification (GTDB taxonomy): domain Bacteria; phylum Spirochaetota; class GWE2-31-10; order GWE2-31-10; family MWDO01; genus MWDO01. Next base: position 2,496 of record JAGOCL010000119.1, read on the forward strand.
ATAGACATCTCAATTTGCCCTTCGCGAAACTCAAAGTCGTCTTTATTCTTTGACAAAACGCCGTTAGGAGAGAGAACTTCTCTTATTTCTTCTTCGGTAATTTTCTTATTCTTAAAAATTACCACCGGCGGTGAAACTGTATTTATTTTATCGGCATTATTATTTGTGATGAAAAAGCCTATTCCCTGTTTTTGAAGAAATTTAGCGTACTCCATATCTTGAAATGAAGGCTTTATATCTCCGGAAGGGTGATTGTGAAGTATCGCGTTATAACTTTGTACAATATCGTATGGAGCCAAAACTTCTTCGTCGTTTCCATAGCATATAGCTTCAACCTCTAATATTGCGCCATCTTCGCTTAAAATACAACCAAAAAATATTTCTCCGCCTTTATAAGCAGATATTTTATCGGCTACATATATTTTTGTAGAATCTGTGAAATAATAATTAATGATATTTCTCCCAAAAGATTACAAAAAGTTAAATCATCGCAATGAAATTTAAAATTACCGAAACCAAATCTGTTTCAGTTTTCTTTGCTATCTCAACGACAGAATCGTGATCCAATCTATTAGGGGCGATCCCCGCCGCAAAATTTGATATACAACTAATACCGACAGTTTCAATATTACAATGATTCGCCACTATAACCTCAGGTACTGTAGACATTCCGACGGCCATGCCTCCTATAGCTCTAAAATACCTTACTTCGGCCGGAGTCTCAAAACTTGGTCCGGTTACGCCGACATATATCCCTTCTTTTAAAGGTATCGGAGAAGATTGTTTTAATATTTGTAATAAATTTTTTGAATAGGGCTCGGACATATCGACAAATCTTTTTCCTTGCTCGTAAACGTTTTGCCCAACAAGAGGATTGACGCCCATTAAATTAATATGATCTTTAATGACCATAAGATCTCCCGGAGTCAAATCTTTTGTAAGACAAGCGGCCGAATTTGTTATAATTAGAGTTTTTACGTTAAATTCTTTCATCATCCTGATTGGAAAAACGACTTTATCTATAGAATATCCTTCGTAATAGTGTAGTCTGCCTTGAAAAAACAGAATTTTTTTATCGGCTATGTTTGTGTACGTCAACTTTCCGTTTTTACCCGGAACAGCCGTTTCAGGAAAATTAGGTATAGATTCATAAGTGAAATCAATACCATCTAAAGAACTTCCAAATCCGCTTAATCCCGTTCCAATTATTATCGCTACGTCGGCGCTATCGGTTTGTATTTTATTTTTTATGTATTCTGACGATTTTTTAACAAATTCCAATTGATTAGACGGCATGATTATCTCCTAATTAGAAATGAAAAGTTTTTAAACTCTTTTTTCTATTTTAATATTTTTTTTAAAAAATTCAAGAACTTTCATTAAAAATATTTTTATTTTTTACTATTGCTCTGACGATTATTAAAATGTAAATTATTTGATATTTTTTGCGCTAAATAGTCCGGGAACTATTGATTTTAAAAAAATTATGAATTAAAATATAAAAGATATGAAGAACTATTATTTTGTTTTATTACTATTATTATTATCATTTTCATGTAAGAAGACGACTAGGGAGAATTTAATTCCGAAAGAAAAGAATGTAGTAGAAAATATTACTACAAACGTTATAGTCGATCAAACTAGCGATCAAACTCAAGATATAATCGAAGTTATAGAGCCGGTTGAGATTACCGAGCCCCAAAAGGATACAAAAGAAGATATTTCGGTTGATTCGAGACTTATTTTCGAAATAGAAAAGATAACTGATAAAGAGATATTGCTAAAACACATGAAAAATCTTTTTGAAACAATAGAAGAAAAAATTGCAGAAAGAAATTATAACGGTTGGTACAATTCTTTAAGCGATAATTATAAAAGTTATATAGATAATAAGAGCGAGCTTGAGAAAATGTCCAATAAATCGCCTTATTTGCAAAACAAAGGCATTATTCTAAAAAATTCAGAAGAATTTTTTAACTACGTTGTCATTGAAGCTCGCGAAGGTTATAAATTGAAGTTTAAAGATTACGAACGAATCGATAATGAGAACGTCAACGTCTATAGTTATATCGAAGGTTTTGATTTTAATTATAAGTATAAATTTATCTACGAAAAAGGTTCTTGGAAACTGGATAGATAAAATATTATTGACTTTTCTATAAAATAGTGTAGATTATCCGCTAATCATGGATAAAAAAAACATTATAACAAACAAAAAAGCATTTTTCGAATATGAAGTTCTTGAAACATACGAAGCCGGAATACAGCTTCTAGGTACTGAAGTAAAATCAATAAGAGACGGTAAATGTAATATTGCCGAATCTTACGTTATAGAAGATAACGACGAATTGTTTATAAAAAGTCTTAATATCTCTCCTTATAAAAACGGTAATATAAATAATCACGATCCTCTAAGAAAGAGAAAAATATTATTACACCGTAAAGAAATTTCAAAAATTGTAAGAGCGGTAAAAGAAAAGGGGATAACGGTTATTCCTATCAAATTATATTTACTCGGCAGTCTTATAAAAGTGGAAATCGCAATTTGCCGTGGTAAAAAGTTATACGATAAAAGAGAATCCATTAAGGAAAAAGATAACAAAAAAAATATACAAAGAGAACTAAAAAGCAAATTATAGATAACTTCACGCGCGTGGAGTTATTTTAAACCGTATATTTTTTTTACTTCGCTTTTAAGAAATACGGAAAAACCGCGCGATACTTTAACAACTTTGGCGTTTTTAATAAAATAAATAGTTGGAAGCGAATTCACTTTAAATTCGGTATTTATCTTTCCTTTTTCGTCTAAAACGACGGGATAAGTTATTTTTAATTCTTCTATCGCTTTTAAAACGACGGCTTTCTTTTCTAACGAGTTTACCGATACGACCGTTAATTGGTCTTGATAATCTTTATAAATTGAATTAATTATTGGTATCTCCATCTTACACGGAGCGCACCACGACGCCCAAAAAACTAAAATCAAATTTTTATCTTTATACTCTACGCTATCGTAAACAACGCCGTTTATATCTTCAATGGAGAAGTTTATCTCAGGACTATTTTTCAACTTCGAATCAGAAATATAATGAGGAATTTTGTTTTTAACAAAAAAGTATATCAGAATGATAAGAATTATATAAAAAATTATATTATAAAATTTTATCTTTTTCATAATTTTTATCCCGTCCTTATTCTATTGATTGTAGCAATATATTGTATTCGTCTTCATTAATGCACTGCTTATCCGAGTCTTTATTTGCAATTCTGTAATTGAAATTTCTTACATATTCCAATCTTTTTTCCAAACTTTTTTTGACGCTTTTTAGTATGTGAATAAAATCTGAATTTGAATTTAATAAATCTTCATTTTTTGATACGCGCCCCAGCATTTTATAAAAGCGCTTGATGCAAGAATAATAAATTTTTATCAAATTATCGTTAGAATAATATTTTACATTTTTTATAAACTCGCCGTAAATTATATTTAAAGAACTGTCAATAAATTCTACGTCGCTTATAATTTTTTTTGAAAATAAATTATAATCAATCTCTTCGTCTAATAAAGTTTCTGTAAAAATTATTATTTTTTGAATATTCATTAAATTAATTGTTAAAGAATATTTCAATATATTACTCATCGTTACTCCAGTTTAACTATTATGATATAAAAAATAATTTTATGAAAAAATATAACTATGCATAACCTCAATGATATTTTCGGTATTTTTTTTCTTTTTTCTTAATTTATTGATAAGAACTTTTAAGATATAATCGACGTCTAAATTTTCCCATATTTTTCTTCTGGCGTTAAAAAAACATATTTTAGGTTGTTCAGGGGAATATTTTTCTGAATAATTAAATATTTCTTGAATTACTTTTAAGTATTCGGATTTTTTAGTTGGAATTACCGTAAAAACGCAATTTGACTTTACTACAGAGAAATTAATTTTCTTAAAAATATTATTGTTATAAAAAGCGGATATTTCGTCGGTATTACTAAATTTTATCACAATAAAGGTCAAATAATTGATACTTTGATCAATTATTTGGGATATTTCAATTTTATAATCAAGCGGGTAGTGCGGCAATACGTTGTCTTTACTGTAATAAGAAAAATTTATTATTGAAGTAAGTTTATGATATAGAATGTTCTCAAAGCTTTTACTTGATATATACCTAAACAATGAAATAACTATCGCCAAAAAAGATATAAAAAAAGCCATATTTAAGATATCTATTTTTTGATAAATGCTTCCAAGTAAAATTGAAAATAATATAAAAACCGAATCGACAAAAAAAGACATAAGAACTTTACCAAAAAAATCCAAATACTTTTTCTGAATACTGCTTTCTATGAATGAAAAAAGCGTTTTAATAAATCCGTGGGCAAATATTGCTATTAAAATAAACATTATATTACTTAAACTTAAATTGACTATATCTATTTTCAATACATAAACAATATAATTGAATGATATGATTAATAAAGTCCACAAAAATATCCTAATAAAAATTATCTCTATTTTATAAATAGATAATTTGCGGAGAAACGCATAAAAAACAATCTGTAGAATAAAATAGGTAAATATAAAAAATAAAATTAATACTACTACGTTAAAATTTAAAGACAAAACGCCGTCTTTCAAATTAAGATTTAAATATAATATAATGTTACTTATATATATGATAAACGCGTTGAATGTAATCGTAGTATTTAAAATATCGTACTTAAAACTGTATAAAAAAAATCCTGTTATTAACAAAAATAAAAACTCAAATTTCATCTTTGATAATAATTCTATTAAACGAAAAGAGTTGATACTAAAATATACAATCAAAGCTAAAATAAAGGTAAACCCGATAGACAAAATTGTAATGGAATAGGGCGTTAATTCTTTTTTAAAAATATACGCTAATCTGGTTTTTAATTTCATAATTTTATTGTAATATATATTTTATAATATTTAAACAATTTTCTTTAAATTTT
>JAGOCL010000120.1 GCA_017998755.1 Spirochaetota bacterium
TCATTATACCTAATTATAATTGATAAATGTATAAAAATCATCAAAAATGAGTAATATTTGTGTAAAAAATTAGGATTTAAACTTATAAAATCTATTTTTAGAAAGGCCGGTTTTTTCTACCGCTTCAGATACGTTGCCGTTAAAATGATTGAGAATTTTTAATATAATATTTTCTTCTAAAGACTGAAAATCAAGATTTTTATTGATAATATTTTCTTTAATAACCGCCAAAGCTCGATCTATAGAAAATTCAGTCTCGGAAGAAACCGGAAAAATAAAATTAAAATGCGTTGGTAAAAGAATAGCCCCGTCCCCCGCTACGATTAGCGCGCGTTTAACGGCATTTTCCAATTCGCGAACATTCCCCGGCCAATTATAGTTTTTCAATAAATTAATTGCATCCTTTGACGCTTCGACGTTTTTAATTTTTAACTCTTCTGAAAACTTTTTGATAAAAAATTTGATTAATTCCGGTATGTCGTCTTTTCGCGATTTTAAAGAGGGAAGAGAAATAGGGAATTCATTAATTCTGTAAAAAAGATCTTCTCGAAAAGCGTTATTTTTTATTTTTTCCGCCAGATCTTTATTTGTCGCTACTATTAATCTAAAATCCACTTTGATTATATTATTGCTTCCAAGTCTTTCGATCTCTTTTTCTTGTATAGCTCTTAGTAATTTTGCCTGTAAGTTAAACGACATATCGCCGATTTCATCGAGAAACAAAGTGCCTTTATCGGCTAGCTCGATTTTTCCAGGTTTATCGTTAGTTGCGGAGCTAAACGCTCCTTTTTTGTAACCAAATAATTCGCTTTCAAATAATGTATCCGGAATTGCCGTCGTGTTAATCTTTATAAAGGGGTAATCTTTTCTCGGACTTAACTCGTGAATAGCCCTGGCTATCAGCTCTTTTCCGGTTCCGGTCTCTCCGGTTAGCAAAACAGAAACCGGATGTCTAGCAATCGATTTAACTTTATTAAAAACTTCTTTCAAGCCAAAATTAGCTCCAACAATGTTATTAATATCTATTTGAGTCTCTTTTTTTAAATTAATATAATTGTTTTTTATCGTTGAAATTTCAGTTTCTTTCTTACCTAATTCTTTGCAATATTCGATCGCTTCGTCGATAATTATTTTTAAGTCTTTCATCAAAACCGGTTTTTCGATTATTTTTTTAGCGAGGTCGTCGTTTATAGTTTTTTCTAATATATTTTTGTCGGCAAATGCCGTTAGCAATATTCCGTATTTGAATGCATTGATTTTTTTTGCGGAATACAAAAGTTCTAAACCGCTCATTTTCGGCATTTTAAAGTCGGATATAATTATATCAAAGCGTTTTCTCTTTAATGCGTTTAGTAAAACCTCGGGAGAACTAAAGGTTTCTATTTTATATTCTGAAAAATACTCGGCAATACTAATAAGTAGATCGGTTTCATCGTCTATTACGCAAATACTGATTTCATCCATAAACCTGACCCCTTATTTTTTTATCGGTTAATACTTTTATTTTACATATTATTTTTAAAATTTCAATATTTATCAGAAAAAAGATTTTGAACATTTTTTGCAAAAAATTTCGTATTTGGGAAAAAAGAGAATTCCCTTTTTTTTATTTAGAATAAAAAAATAAAAAATATTTTATAAATTGTAAATCAAAATCAACTTTTTGTTGTTAATTATTATATAGCGCGCGTCAATAATAATTTTTTGTAAAAGGAAGGAATTTTATGAAGTATGATTTTTCGTTGGTTATAAATAATGAGATTAGAGAAAAAATTTTATATGTTGGAAAATATTTCATATCTCAGAGAATTTCAACAATTATTTCGAGAATCATTGATAATATGCACCCTTATCTTAAATATTATCACAGAGTTAATAATGAAACTTTACCGGTTTATGAAAAAATAAATTGGAACAAAAAGATACATATTCGTATAGATTATAAAACCTATCTTTTATTGAAAAAAATATATGAAGATACTAATGGTTATAGTATTGCGTTTGTTATAAGAAGAATTATTGATTATTTTATTCAAAATATTGAGAAATTTAAAAGTTTGGGGGAATTCGTTTTAAAAATTAATAAGTTATATAAAACTAAGCCTCATAGAATAAAGAAACGTCAATACGACGTATGGAATATAATGAAATCTCAGGGAATTAGTAGATTCGGAAGGTTGATTGGAGATAATAAAAAAAGGGAATTCCCGCTAAATAAACATTACTTAACAATAAAATATAACGAATTTTACCGACCTATAGAATTTTCATACTCATAGAAGAACAAAAAATGTCAAATGATCCGTTTTTCTTATTAAGAGAAAAAACTAATTCTTTAAAAACGAAGTTAATCTTGTCGTTTCAAATAGCTTATTTATTGACTCTTCGTCTATATTAAATTCTTTTTTAATAATATCTTTTATATCTTTGATATCCAATATTGTAGACGAATCGATGATTTTATATAATTTCTTGATTTCTCGATAGCCAAATACGGGGGCAAGAGTATTTATTAGCGCGTATGAATTAATTAAATTTTTTTCTATTTCGTTTTTATTTATATTCATGAGATTGAAAAATTGTTCTATCAATGATTCGACGGCTTTATTTAAAAGATCAAAAGAGTTTATCAACGATTTTAGTATAAAAGGTAGATATGCGTTTAGTTGTAATTGGCCATTTTGACTGAATGAGGATACTTTATTACATTCATGCTGAATATCGATAGATAATCCCCTTACAAATTCGAGAATTACCGGATTTGTCTTTGCCGGCATAATAGTCGAACCGTACTGCAGATTTGGATGAATAATTTCTTTGAGAAACGATGAAGAGTATAATAAAAGATCGCCTGAGATTTTAAAAAGATTTTCTGCGGCAATTTTCAATCCGTTAGCAAGTTCCGAATATTTATCTGCGTTTGCTATTTCGTCCGTAAGGTTTTGACTTCTACAGAGAGGTAGTTTAGTTATTTCTTTCAAAAATCTTTCAGCTAAGAATATATATTTTTGCGGAGCAAAAAAACATGTTCCGATAGCCGTCCCGCCTAGCGCTATATTTCTTATTCTGTCTTTAAGTTTATTTAGACGCCATCTGTCTCGTTCTATCATTCCCGCCCATCCTGCAAAAACTTGACCGAGTTTGATGGGAAGCGCGTCTTGCATCTCTGTTCTTCCGGTTATTATTACGTTGTCATATTGAATTTCTTTTGAAATAAGCGCTTCTTGTAGTTTAACAATTTTTTCTTCCACTATTACTAATTTTCTATAAACGGTAATAGTAACGGCTGTGGGGAATGTATCGTTTGTAGATTGGTAACGGTTAATATCTTCTAAAGAGTCGAAAATTTTATCAATATTATACTTTTCTTTTAAAATTTCTCCCGATCTTAAAGCTATTACTTCGTTTAAATTCATATTTAGACTTGTTCCGGCTCCGCCTTGTCTTAATGGAATAACAAATTGATCGTTCAATAGGCCGTTTATTATTTCATCGACAGCTTGAATTATTGAAGAATACTCGGGCGTCGAGAATCGATTATCATTTTCTTGAAGCGCCATAATAGACGCCTTTTTCACCTCGCCGTAGGCCGTTACAAATTCTACAGGCAGGAGCTCGTAGCCGAAATTATTTATCGCTTTTTTTGTTTCGTCTTGATAATAAATTTTATCGCTCATTGCCGTTTCTCCCTAATTTTCTTTATGGAATAGCTTAGAGAATTCCCTTTTTCATAAGATATTTTTTTACCTACGCTTTCGACTCTTCCGGATAAACAACTTATACATTCAAATCCTGATTCTTCCAGACAAATTTTACCCGGGTAAAGAAGGTAATTCTTTTTATATTTAGTTGGAGTAATATTCGGCATTAATACGTTTGCCCCGCTTGATAGGGCTTTTTCTCTCCCCAAAGCGTCGATACTTCCTGTTGCGGTGGTTGCCGGAATATTTGAATAGGGGAGAAGTATCCTTAATAGAGCGGTAGTTCGCAGAATAGTATCGAGAGAACCTGAGTCTTCTTCTTTTAACGGCGTCTCGTCGTGAGGGATAAACGGGCCGATTCCGATCATATCTAACTCCAATTCTTTGCACAAAAGAGCGTTATTGATTCGGGTTTCTATCGTTTCTCCGGGAAGTCCGACCATGAAGCCCGATCCGACTTCAAATCCCAGATTCTTTAAATTCTCCAAGCCTTGTATACGGGTTTTTAGCGATTGACCTTTTTTTAGGTAAGAGTAGACGTTTTCATCCGAAGTTTCAAATCTCATCAAATATCTATCGCAACCGTTATCTTTTAGTTCTTTATAGCCCTCCTTATTCATAAGACCGCAACTAAGCGTTATAGCGGTTTCGGAGCTTGTAATCTTTCTTATTTTATAAACAAGCTTAGATAATTCTTTAACGTTATAATTATAGTCCTCTCCGCTTTGTAGCACAAAAGTTTTAATATTTGCATCGAGTCCGAATTTGATAGTTTCGATTATCTCCTCGTCTGTAAGTCTATATCTAACCGCTTTAGAGTTGGATTTTCTTATTCCGCAGTATAAACAATCCATTCCGCAATAATTTGAGAATTCTAAGAGTCCTCGTACAAAAATTTTATCGGAATAGTTTTTTAGAGTTATATCGTTCGCTAATTTTGATAATTCCTCTGTTGGGACGGATTTATAAAGGTATATCGCTTCTTTTGAATCCACTTAAATTTCCTTGTTAAACCGATTTTTATTTAAAAATACAAATCTCTTTGCCCCGAACCGATTTTTGTAATAATGTCGTTCATATTATTCTTGAGTTTGTCGTTAGCGACGTTATTTACCAATTTCTCAATAAGGTTCAGTCCTTTATCTTTTGTTTCTTTATGAGCAAAGTCTTCAAGATACTCTTTAAAAGTAAAAACGGCGTTTGGCATGCAGAATTCTTTTATTAATCCGGGTTTTGCCAAGTCCATAAAGTCGGCGCCTACTCTACCTTTTCTGTAGCATCCAGTACAAAATGAAGGGATAAATTCTTTGTCAATAAGCGACGATATAATTTCGTCAAGGTTTCTATGATCTCCCAAAGAAAACTGACTGCCGCTGTGAGTTCCTTTGTCCGAGTAAGCTCCCGGATTTGTCCTTGATCCCGCGGATATTTGACTTACGCCATAGTTAAACAACTCTTCTCTTAACGACTCGCTTTCTCGAGTAGAAAGGATAATTCCCGTATATGGAAGCGCTATTCTAAAAATTGCCACTAATTTTTTAAAGTCGTAATCCGAAACCGGATAAGGTATATTGTTTGTTAACGGAACCCCTTCGGCCGGCTCGATTCGCGGAACGCTAACGGTGTGAGGCCCGCAACCAAATTCTTTTTCAAGATGGGACGCATGCTCCATCATAGCCAGAACTTCGAATCTGTAGTCTGCCAGACCGAATAGCGCGCCTATTCCAACGTCGTCGATTCCGCCTGCCATAGCTCTATCCATTACGTTTAATCGGTATTCAAAATCCGCTTTAGGGCCTTCGGGGTGATATACTTTGTAAAGTTCAGAATCGTACGTTTCTTGAAAGCACACATATGTGCCTATTTTTTCCTTCTTCAACCTCGCGAAATCATCTACTTCGACCGGAGCAACCTCTACGTTTATACGACGGATGGAACTGTTTCCGACTTTAACGCTGTAAGCCGCTCTTATCGCTTCGAGAAAATAGTTAAATGAATCCCCTTTAGTTTCCCCTTGCAACATCAATAGCCGTTTGTGCCCCTCTTTTAGCAAAGACTCAGTCTCCATTTTAATCTGATCCATAGAAAGAAGCGCTCTGTCTATTGATTTATTGTCCTTCCTGAAAGCGCAATAGAGACAATTATTGGAGCAGTAATTACCTATATACAAAGGAGCAAATAGAACTAATCTTCTTCCGTAAATTTCATTTTTTACATAACCGGCCGATTTTAACAATTTTTGATAAAGTTCTTCGTCGTTTATCTGTAATAATTTTGAAACGTCTTCAATTGTTAGGCCTTTTAGTTTTAGAGATTTATCTAGAATTTCAGAAATCTCGTTTTTTGATGTCGTTTTTCTATTGACTAAGTCGTAAAGTTTATCTCTGTCGATAAAATTATAGCCGTTCGTTCTCTTTTGATTCATTTTCACTCTCCTTAAATTTTGATAAAACAGACCTAACTTGAACTCCCGCGATTTTACCGATTTTTCCCGCGAGCGCCCCTATCTGATCGGTCGAGCCTTCGACAATTAAAGAGATGACGTGAATATTTTTTGTTCTAAACGGCAGTCCCATTCTACCCATTATTATAGAGTTGTATTCTGATAATATTGAGTTAATATGAGAAACTGAATTTCTATCTGTTACGATAACCGCTACAACGCCGATTCTCTTTTCCATAAGATTATTCCTCTGGATCAGACTAAGTTTTGATACCTTGGAAACCGTTTTTCGCTTTCCTCAGTATGTTTGTATTTTAGAAAAAATATTATTAATAGTCAAGATATTATTAGTAAAATTAGTTGCATAAAATAAGTTTTTTATATATAAAAATCGCATTATGGATAGAATTAATATAGGCGGTCTCTTATTTGACAACGTCTCGATGAAAGAGGCGATTGATAGGACTTTGGATAAAATTAAAAACTTTCAAAAGCCCGAATTCGTCCTCGTTGCTAATCAGGATATTATAAATAAAAAAAAGGGAATTCTCTTTTTTACCGACGAACTGCTTAACCGCTCGTATTTGACCTTCGCCGACGGGTATTCGATCGTCGTCGCTTCAAAAATTCTGAAAACCCCTATCAAAGAGAGGGTCGCCGGACCGGATTTTATGTTGAAATTTATAGAAGAAACTCAAGATATGGATATATCTCACTTTTTTCTCGGATCGAGTGAAAATGTTTTGGAAAAAATGATCGCTAATTTTAAATCCGGATTTCCCCGCATTAAAATAGCGGGATATTACTCCCCGCCGTTTTGCAAAGAATTTACAGAAGAAGAAAATAATAAGATAATCAATTTGATTAATAACTCAAAATGCGCTATTCTTTGGGTATCTTTCGGCTGTCCAAAGCAGGAGTCATGGATTTTAAATAATATTGATAAACTGAGAATTCCCGTTTCTATCGGCGTCGGCGCGGCGTTCGATTTTCATTCGGGAGTCGTAAAAAGAGCGCCGCTCTTCATGCAAAATATGAAGTTGGAGTGGTTATACAGACTTTTTCAGGATCCGAAACGGCTTTGGAAGAGATACTTCGGCGGCGGTTGGAGATTCGCCGTAACGATTTTGAAACAAAAATATTCCCAAAAAAAATAAATTAAAGAGGTATAATATGAAGAAGGCATTAATCACGGGCGTAACCGGACAAGACGGTTCTTATTTAGCGGAACTTTTACTTGAAAAAGGATACGAAGTTCATGGGATAATCAGACGATCGAGTCTTATCAATACTCACAGAGTAGATC
>JAGOCL010000121.1:0-4327 GCA_017998755.1 Spirochaetota bacterium
TCTTAAGGTAAATAAATTGGACGGATCCGATATAGCCGCCTCGGATTTGGAATACAAAGATTACGACCTGACTTTGTCGGATAACGAAATTAATGGGATAGAGAAACTAAGCGATACGGAATATTATCTGACGGTAAAGAATTCGCTAACGGCCGATAACATTTTGTTCGATAAAATATCCGCGAAAGTTAATTCTATTTACGGTTCAAAAAATCATCCTATGGATGAAACTTTGTCTTACGCGCTGTCGGATTATGGAATAAATATTCTTAACGTTGCGCTTTACGATACAACTCATCCGGACGACTCGACGAGCGTAAAGAATTTCGACGGCTCTGAAACGATATCAAATAAACTGATAAAAGTACGAGCCGTTATAACAAGTTCGATTGTAAATAGCGCAAGCGATACCGCTCTTCTTTACTACGACGTATTCGACAGTTTATCGGCATACGCTCAATTTTGGAGACCGGATGAAAATCTTAATTCAAGGCAGGTTGTAGGTAGAAATATAGGCGGAAATACTTGGGAGTTTTCTATACCGGAGGATTCTTCAACGATAGGTAAATTTATTTCTTTCGTATTAAAAATAAAAGATTTATATTCTTACAGATCCGTAATGAAAGTCGCCGAAACTGATTTTAATCCAAGACAGATTTCGACAAGAAACGTGAAGGTTAAAGAAATAAAATTGCAAGAGGGCAAGGTTACAATTCTTAACAACGTTATCAATCCGAACAACGGCGACGTTACAAAATTGACTTATACTCTAGATAAAGCGGGACCGACAAGTATTGTCGTTTACGACCTTGCGGGAGACGTTATCAAAGTTCTTTACGGCGGTTTTCAAGACGCCGGAGATTTTGTAGTAACATGGGACGGTAGAAACGAGAATAATAGAATTGTCGCAAGAGGCGTATACTTTGTTAGAGTAAGAGCGCCGGGAATTATCAATCAGATAAGGAAAGTTCTCGTAATAAAATAATAAAATTTTATTAAAGATATTTATATAAAAAAAGCAAGCCGCTTATAATTGAATAAAATCCGTCGAACTTTTCTTCATTTTTAATCCTAACGTAATCCAGTTTTAAATCCCCTTTCGCTTCGTTTTCTATTTCCTGCAACTGTCAAAGTCGGGAGAATAATGAGGATTTATTCTTTTACGCAACATATGCCGATGCTGAGCTTGATTTATTCTAGAGAGAAAGAATATTTATTAAGTGGTATATGTTATGACTTACCTTTAAATCAAATTAAGGATAAATGGGTGTATTGATAGTCTGGTCATCACACCACACTGACTCAGTCAAAGACCTCCTCTTATACGGTAATTTGATTAAAAATAGTGTTGCATTGCAATAAGTTTCAGGATATTATTGCCTGAGGAGGCGATTATGGCAATAAAATTTAATCTGCAGGAGCAGTATCTTCATGGGAGAAAAAAATATTTTGCAAGAGTGAGAATAAAAAATGTTGTTAATAAAAATGAGTTTATCGATAGAATGCTTGAATATGGTTCTTCTATAACAAAAGCCGATGTTTTAGCGGTGATAACTGTTTTTGAGGAGACTGTCCGGAGAATCTGCCTTGAAGGTAATAAAATTAATCTTGATAATTTTATACAATTTACTCCTGCAATTGCCGGAATTTTTGAAAGTAATAATGGGAAATATGATAAAACAATTAATTATACTCGGGTTACAGCTCAGGTTTCAAAGGTGTTTAATAAAAAGTTTAACGAAGATGCTAAGGTAGAAAAAACAGTAAAGAATGAGGTTGCGCCGGAGATCCATTCCGTTAAAAATATAAATACCAGCGCTATTAATAAGGATTATTCTGTAAGAAATATCATCTCCGTTAAAGGAAGAAATCTGAAAATTTTAAATAAAGATAACGAATACTTAAGGTTTTATAATGAAAAAAACAGAGATCATTTTAATAAGATATTAAAATTTCAACGAAATACAGATAAAGAGCTTGTTTTTTTAATGCCATATACCGGATTTGATAAGGGATATTTTGAAATTGCATCATATATGAGTAGTAAAAGTTTGAGAACAGGAAGATCAATAATTTTATATAATACAGGGTGATTTTGATAAATAAGAAATATCTTATACTTTTTCAATTTTATTTGATAAAAATATAGAATTTTGTAATTCATCACCTTTTAAATTTTTTGTAAAAATATGAAAAGATAGGGTTTCGGAATGAATAAAACCATTTACACAGAATTTCTTATACCCTCAATATTTATATATAAAAAAAGCAAGCCGCTTATTATAGCGAGCTTGCCTTTTTTATAGCGCGGACTAAAACTATTAATTCATCGCCTGCTGAATCGCTACCGAAACCGCGACAGACGCGCCTACCATTGGGTTATTGCCCATTCCAATTAATCCCATCATCTCGACGTGAGCCGGAACGGATGAAGAGCCGGCAAATTGAGCGTCTGAGTGCATTCTCCCCATAGTGTCGGTCATACCGTAAGAAGCCGGTCCCGCCGCCATATTATCGGGATGAAGCGTTCTTCCCGTCCCGCCGCCCGATGCAACAGAAAAATATCTTTTTTTCTGTTCGTAACATTCTTTCTTATAAGTTCCCGCGACCGGATGCTGAAATCTTGTTGGATTCGTCGAATTCCCGGTGATCGATACGTCGACTCCTTCTTTATGCATGATCGCTACGCCCTCTCGAACGTCGTCCGCTCCGTAGCATCTGACAAGAGCTTTCTCTCCTTTCGAATAAGCCGTTTCTTTAACAATTTTTAGTTCGCCTGTAAAATAATCAAATTGAGTTTGAACGTAAGTAAACCCGTTTATTCTGGATATAATATAAGCGGCGTCTTTACCAAGACCGTTTAATATTACTTTCAAAGGTTCTTTTCTTACTTTATTTGCGGACTTTACTATACCGATTGCGCCTTCGGCCGCGGCAAATGATTCGTGTCCGGCTAAAAACGCGAAACATTTTGTTTCTTCTCTTAATAGCATTGCCGCTAAATTCCCGTGTCCTATACCCACTTTTCTATCGTCCGCGACTGATCCCGGAATACAAAATGCCTGTAAGCCCTCTCCAAGTATCTCCGCGGCTTCGGCGGCTTTTTTACACCCTTTTTTTATAGCTATAGCGGCTCCGACAATATACGCCCAGCAAGCGTTTTCAAAACATATCTGTTGAACCCCTTTGACTAAATTATAAACGTCGATGCCTTTATCGTCGCATATTTTCTTTGCTTCTTCTAAAGAATTGATTCCATATTTTTTTAATAAATTTAATATCTGATTAATTCTTCTATCGTAACTTTCAAATAAAGCCATTTTTTACCTCCTTTTATTCATGCCTTGGATCTATAAATTTAACGCCTTCGGAAAATCTTCCGTAAGAACCCGTCGCTTTTTGTAACGCTTCGTTTGCGTCGGTTCCCTTTTTAATCATATCCATCATTCTTCCGAGCGATACGTATTCGTATCCGATTATTTCATTGTTACCGTCTAGCGCAAGTCTTTTTACATATCCTTCGGCCATTTCAAGGTATCTCGGTCCCTTTTTCTGAGTCGAGTACATAGTCGCTATAACGCTTCTCAAGCCCTTTCCGAGATCTTCCAAACCGGCTCCGATCGGCAATCCCCCCTCGGAAAACGCTGTCTGCGTTCTACCGTAGGCGATCTGTAAAAAAAGTTCTCTCATCGCGGTGTTTATAGCGTCGCATACTAGATCGGTATTTAACGCTTCGAGAATAGTTTTGCCTATAAGAATCTCGGCCGCCATAGCGGCGGAGTGAGTCATACCGGTACACCCGATAGTTTCAACTAGAGCTTCCTGAATGATACCGTCTTTAACATTTAGCGTCAGCTTGCAAGCTCCCTGTTGAGGCGCGCACCAACCGACTCCGTGAGTTAATCCCGATATATCTTTTATCTCTTTTGCTTGAACCCATTTTCCCTCCTCCGGAATCGGAGCGGGACCGTGATTTGGGCCTTTTGTAACGGAACACATATGTTCGACTTCTTCCGAATAAATCATATTATATACCTCCTGTTAAATTATTGGTGAAATATTAAAAGGATTATATTATTTAAAAAATAATAAATCAAATGAAAATTTGAATTATTAAAATTATAATCTAATATTATCGGGAAAGGTATTATAGTATTTTTTAACAGTGGGACGTATCCGCCTCAAGGAGTATGTCGATTTTATTGTTTATACATTCGATAATCGTTAAACCTGTACCTTTTATTATAGGACCCGTCCATAAATTCTCAAGTTTAACATTTTTGATTATCAGAAATAAAACTCTAATAAATACCGTATGACTTACTAT
>JAGOCL010000121.1:4427-7421 GCA_017998755.1 Spirochaetota bacterium
GTTTCAGTAGTAAGCGACGAAGAGGTGTTTACCGGATACGGATACGAAGAAAATCAGGACGCTTTGTTGTTAAAATCTTTACAAGAGATGCAAAATAGAGGCGGAGTAGGCAATCCGGATCACGATAAAGAAGGTCAAATTTATTATATATCTAAGTACGGCTACTCGACGCTATTAACGTATTCAAGCGCGGTAAATTACGCAAGGGTTTACGATTGGATAGACGTTAACGGTTCTTTAACAAGCCTTAGCGAAGCTATTGAGAGCGCAAAATTTAAAGCAAAATCGGCTAATAGAAACTTGGTTTTGGTCTATATGGCTCAAGGCTTGGATTATTGGGCGGCGGACGATACGGTTTTTAAGTCGGTCTATTCTTCTTTGATAAAAGACGCAACTCTATACGGGAATAAAGTAATCGCGACCAGCCACAGTTGGTCGGGGCATCTTGTAGCAAGATTAGTAAGAGATAATCCATATGTAACGCATTTTACTTTTAATCCCGCTCACGGTAATTTTAAGGAAGGGGAGAAAATCGCTGATTACGTTGCAGATCTAAAAGCTACAAAAGCTACGACATATATATTAGCGGGCGAAGACGACGTAGTTACTAAACAAGGCGGCGGCGCGGCTTGGAAAGTATGGTGGGGTATAACCGGTTATAACAGCGTTCATTATGCGATTCAAGACACTTATAAAGTAAATCTCATTGTTATTCCCGATTCCGGTCATGGAATAGTAGAAATGATAGAAAACGGCGCGATGACGGCGCTTCTTAGCAAAATATAATTGATTAAATAATATTGTAAAAAAGCCAAAACGTCTTTGTTTTGGCTTTTTTTTCAGTTTTGCGCTTTTTTCAATAGATACTCGAGCGAATTCTCAACTTCGAGCGCCTTCGAGGATATTTTCTCGCCGTTTTTCAGTATCCATACGATGTAGTTCGGAACGGCGATACAACAACTGCCGTACGTTTCGTATTCGATAACTAATTTCTTATCGTCGGACAATTTTAACAAAACGTCGATAGTTTTCGACATATCGTCGATATTTTCAATCATTTTTTTCCTCCTAAAATAAATATGGGGCTGTCCAAAAAGTCAATAAAAACGAAGCGAGCCGTTCTCTAATCAAATATAATTCTATTTGACAAAAAGATTCCTCGCTTTTAGCTCGGAATGACGACTTTTTGGACAGCCCCTATAAAATACTCATTAAATAAGTTTAAAATTACTGATAATTATATATATTCCGATCAAAATTATTAATACTCCGAATACTTTCTTAACAATATGCGCCGCGTTGGACTTCTCGTTCCAGTTAAGATATTTCTCGACGACTTCGGTAAAAGTTCCGGCGAGGACAATGACCAGACAATGTCCAACGGCGTAAAGCGCCAAAACGGCGATTGAGAAAAACAGATTTTTACCCGCCGAACCGAATACTATCCCTAAAACCGGCGCCATAAATCCGAAAGTACAGGGGCCGAGAACTACTCCGAATATCAAGCCGAGTAAAAATGCGGGAACTATCCCTTTGCCCTTGACGTTCGGCTGACCGTTTTTCAAGAAATCAGGGGAAGGGATTATTCCTAAGAAATTCAATCCTACGACAAAAAATATAAGCGCTATTATAATAGTAAAAATATTTCCCATCGCGCCGATATTTCCAAACATTCTTCCTAATAATCCGGTTACAAGTCCGATTAAGCCGATAGTTATTAATATTCCTACAGAAAAAGCTAAAGACAAAACAAACGCTTTCTTAACGGTTATTTTTCCCCGACCGCTTATGAAGGCGATTAACAAAGGAATGCTTGATAAATGACAGGGACTTAGCAGAATACTCAATATTCCCCATAGAAACGAGCCGATTAGAGCTAAATACCAGCTTTTAGCTAATATTCCTGTTAGAAATGTAAATATACTTTCAAGCATTAATTAACCCCTTTCTGTTTTAAAACCTGCTCTAGCTGTTCGAAAGGAAAAAAGCCCTCGTGTCTGAAATATTCGTTTCCGTTACTATCGAGAAATACCTGAGTCGGAATTAAACTTATCCGGTATTTTTGCCCCATTGGCGCGTCTTTTTCGGTCCAAACGTCGTAAAATACTACGTTTACCTGTCCGGCGTATTTTTCTTCGACCTGTTTCATAACCGGTTGCATCATTTTACAAGGAACGCAATTAACAGAACCAAGTTCTATAAACGTAACTTTATATTTACCGAAGTCCAATTCCGAACTTGAGTTATCGCTTCTTGATTTTAATTCTTTCAGCTCTTCTATCGATTCCTTCTTGCATCCTAAAAATGCGATTATTAAAATTATTATTAATACTACTTTTTTCATTTTATATCCTTTAAATTAAATATTTCTTTATCTCTTCGACCGTTAATACTTTCCCCGCCGATTTAACGACTTCGTTTATAACCAAAGCGGGAGTTACCATTACTCCGTAATCCATAATATCGTTGAGATTAGTTATTTTATCGATTGTCGCTATAACGCCGAGCTCTTCTACCGCTTTTTTTGCATTCTCCTCTAGCGCTTTACATTTCGGACAACCGGTTCCAAGAATTTTAATACTGATTTTGCCTTTGTTCTTTTTAATATCGTCCGTCGTTGGAACCGTATCGCAGTTT
Organism: Spirochaetota bacterium; assembly: GCA_017998755.1. Lineage (GTDB taxonomy): Bacteria > Spirochaetota > GWE2-31-10 > GWE2-31-10 > MWDO01 > MWDO01. Next base: position 7,065 of record JAGOCL010000121.1, read on the forward strand.
CCTCCGCAACAACACCCCGCGTTTTCATTTTCTTCGGTAACGTCGTTACTACAACAATCCGAATTTCTTTTACTAAATAATTTACTGAAAAATCCTTTTTTTTCGCTCATTTTTTCCTCCAAAAATATATAATCTCAAAAATGAAATTCCTTTTGTTTCAGACATAAAAATCCTCCTTAATTTGAAATAAATCCGAATATCATTCCGGTTATAGTGGACATAATTATAACTAATGACACATATGTTACAGTTTTTTTCATACCGATCATACTTCTTATCGCAAGCATACTCGGTAACGACAGCGCGGGACCGGCTAATAATAGAGAGAGCGCCGGACCTTTGCCCATACCGCTACCG
>JAGOCL010000122.1 GCA_017998755.1 Spirochaetota bacterium
TGATAATCGACGGTTATTCCGTAAGGCGTGCCTATTTCGTCTTGTCGCCTATATCGCCTACCGATAGCGCCCGATTCGTCGTAAAAGGTCGTCCAGTATTCTCTTAGTTCTTCTTCGATCTTATGAGCAAGATCGGACAAACCGTCTTTTTTCATAAGCGGGAAAATTCCGACTTTTATCGGCGCGATTTTCGGGTGAAATCTCAATACTACTCTGGTTTCTCCATCGACCTCTTCTTCGTCGTATGCGTCGAGTAGGAACGCCAAAGTCGCTCTGTCCGCTCCCGCCGCCGGCTCGATAACGTAGGGAAGGTATCTATCTTTATTCTGTTCGTCAAAATAAGCCATATCTTTGCCGCTATGTTCCTGATGAGTCTTGAGGTCGAAATCCGTTCTGTTGGCGATACCCTCGAGCTCGTCCCAGCCCCAAGGATACAGATATTCAACGTCGGCGCACGCTTTAGCGTAGTGGGCCAATTCGGATTTTTCATGCTCTCTGATTCGCAGGTTATCCCTCTTTATGCCGTATTTCATATACCAAGCGTATCTATGGTCGATCCAGTATTTATACCACTTTTCATCCTCGCCCGGCGGAACGAAAAACTCCATCTCCATCTGTTCGAATTCTCTGGTCCTGAAAGTAAAGTTGCCGGGAGTTATCTCGTTTCTGAAGGATTTACCGATCTGCCCGATACCAAACGGCGGTTTGAGACGCGAACTCTGTTGAACGTTTTTGAAATTAACGAATATCCCTTGCGCAGTCTCCGGTCTCATATATACGACGTTCGACGCGTCTTCTACAGGCCCCATAAAAGTCTTAAACATTAGGTTAAAATTCCTAGCTTCGGTAAGCTCTCCTCCGCATTCGGGGCATTTTGTTTGATCTTCCAGTTTATCTTGTCTCCATCTTTTTTTGCAGATTTTGCAATCGACGAGAGGGTCTGTAAAATTTTTAAGGTGCCCGGACGCTTCCCAAACTTTCGGCGACATAAGTATGGAACAATCCACCCCGACGATATCGTTTCGTTTGTGAATCATATAGTCCCACCAAGCGTCTTTGACGTTTCTCTTTAGTTCTACTCCGATCGGTCCGTAGTCCCAACAAGAGTTTAGTCCGTCGTAAATTTCCGAGGACTGAAATACAAAGCCCCTTCTTTTTGATAGAGAGACAATTTTTGCCATCAAACCGGTAGCGTCTTGTTTTTTATCTTTAGCCATAATATTTATCCTTTATATGAAATTTTCTAAGATTTAAAAATGTTTTATATTATATAAAATCAATTTAAAAAAAATGCAAGATATATTTTAATTAAATATTATAGGAATTAAAAAAAAGGTTTAAATCAAGTTAACGACGACTATATTAATATGAATAAAAAAATATTGACAATAAAATTATAAAAAGTTTATTTTAAATTCAAATAATATTCGGAGGTTTTGATGAAAAGATTTTTTATTTTATTTTTTTTATCGGCATTTATATTTGGAGCCAACGCCCAAACTTTCAAGATGAATAATAAAAGAGATTTAAAAACCGCTAAGGGGGTTGCGGTAACTTTTTTTAGAGATATAAACCGCGGCAAATACGAGGATTCTTTAACGCTATTTAAGAACGATCCGGTTGCCGCAAACGAGCTGTCGCTAGAAGAGTATAAAAGGTTTGTCGACGAAAATATTACTAACGGACGTAAAATCAAAAAAATATTTTTAACTGAAAAAGATGTCGAGGATAACGAGAATCAGTTGGAATATACTATAACTATCTTCTATAAAGACAAAAGCGAGAAAGAAAAATGGGTAATTGTTGAAAAAGTAGAAGGCGTTTGGAAACTTACGACTAGAGGTAGTCTCTTCTAAAAATTCGCGCCGAATGTCGTAAATGCGTTCGGCTTAATATTAAATTTAAAAATTTGATTTTTAGTATATCGGGGGATATATAAAAAATTCGGGCTGAGCCGATTTGAACGGCCGACCGCATGCCCCCCAGACATGTGCGCTAAACCAAGCTGCGCTACAGCCCGTAATTTATCTTCTTATACTATAAGTTCTAAAATATTTCAAGCTAAATGAAATAAATTTTCAATAATTAATAATTTAGAGCGTATTGAGAACCTCAAATCCTTTACTCTTTAACTCGTCGAATTTTCCCGTCAATCCCACCGCCGCTTCTTTTTCTAATACGTATATCATATTTCCGCCGTTTTTAGCGTATTCCTGAGCCATGGAAATAGGAACTTTATCGGTAACCTCTCCAAGAAGCGAAGCGGCTATCGATTCGGCTTTCCGCTTACCGTTTGCGAGCAATAATACCGTCTTTGCTCTGAAAACCGCTTTAGAGCCCATAGATATAGCGTATTTTGGAGCAAAAGTTTCCTCTTTAAAGTGCCCGTCGATAATGGCGTTTCCGATAGTATTCTCATCAAGTTTGACTAACAACGCTTCCTGATCGAGCGGTATGCCGCATTCGTGGAAAGCGAGATGCCCCCTGCCGCCGACGCCGACGATATGGAGATCTATTCCGCCGAATTTCTTGATTTTATCTATATAAGCGTCCAATATTTCCTTTTTGATATAATTAAGATAATCGCTAGGACCGTTTGGTTTAATAAAAATTTGTTTACCGGCGTCGTTTCCGAGAAATTCGTAAACGTTCGGATTGTTTTTATATTTATCCAGTTCTACCAGTAATTTCTTGAGATCGATCTCCGTACCGGCCGGAACGTGAGTTTTTCTGAATTTTTTATTCAGCAGTCCGAATAATTCCTGTATCATAAAAAAAGCGTAACTTTCCGGATGCAAAACTCTTTCTGACGGAGTATCGCCGGGTAGCCCTATATATTCGTCAAGGTTAAACGAGGTAATTGTTTCCGGATCAAATTCGTTAGAATTCGCCGCTTTAGCGAGATGTTTGTACAAACCGGTCGGCGTATTTCCAGTAGCGAGCCCCAATACGTAGCTATCTTTTTTTTGTTTTGTTTTCTGGAATTGTTTTATATCGTCTACGACTATTTTAGACGCGACTTCGCTCATTTCGTCAAAATCTTTTGTAATAATTATCTTCATCGGCATATTTATTTTCCCCTTGAGACGTTTAGATTTTAAACATTTTAACAGAAATCAGATACTATGGCAAATTATTTTGCAGATATATTTTAATATTTTATACTTATAAACAATAGCTTAAATTTGACAAAGCGACGTATATTTTGTAATATGTAATAAGGATTTCAAAAAAAGGTATACTATAACTCACAGGAGATCGATATGAACTTGAAAGAATACAAAATCGAATTAGGCGACGAGATAAATATAATTTTAGGGCAAAGCCACTTTATCAAAACAGTCGCGGATTTGGCTGAAATTATTTCGACTACGACTATCGGAGCGCGCTTCGCCGTCGCTTTTAACGAGGCTTCGGGGCCTTGTCTTGTCAGATACGAGGGGAACGACGACGATCTAATAAAAAAAGCGATAGAAATTATGCAAAATTTAAAAGCGGGACATTCGTTTGTCATTCTTTTAAAAAATTGTTATCCGATTAATATTTTATCAAAAGTTAAAATGTGCGACGAAGTCGTTAAAATATTCTGCGCGTCGGCTAATCCTTTAACCGTTCTGACCTACGAAGCAAATGGAGGATCGGCTATTGTCGGCGTCGTTGACGGTAATTCTCCAAAAGGGGCGGAGCAAACGGAAGATAAAATTAAAAGAGCCGAATTCTTAAAGAAGATAGGTTATAAATATTAATGGACTTTCTTTATTATTTTTATTGAAATAATAAACAATTATTATTATAATAAACAATAAAGGAGTCAAACAATGGATTACATTTGGGTTTTCTGGTTTGTTGCGGGAATTGCGTTAATTGTTGTCGAAATATTTACCCCCACTTTTTTTACGTTTCTTATCGGGGTATCGGCATTTTTAGCGGGCATAACGTCTATGCTGACAAAAAGTTTTATCGCTCAACTAACCGTTTTTGCTCTGTCAAATTTTGCCCTGATTTTCTTTGTCAGACCTTTGGTTATAAAATACTTTCCCAGTAAAGAGGCAAAAAGCTCTAACGTTGCGGCAATTATCGGAAAAGAGGTAATCGTTACAGAAGATATTAATAATGCAAAGGGCGTCGGATACGTCAAAGACGGCGGAGACTACTGGAGAGCCGTATCAAACGACGGATCTTCTATAAAGGAAGGAACGAAGGTAGTTATCGAGAAAATAGAGGGGAACACGGTTACGGTATCAATAAAAATCTAATAATATCAAAATTTTTATAAATTTGGTATAAATATTTCTTGAGGAGGAATTATGTCTTTTATTATGTTTTTTCTAATCACATTAGCGGCTCTTTTTATCATTATTCTTGCGAGCGGGTTAAGAATAGTACAGCAATCGACCGTTAAAATTATCGAACGATTTGGTAAGTACCACAGGACTCTTCAAACGGGTATTAATGTTATTATCCCGATAATTGATAAGATAAGAACAGTTAGCACAAGAGTAACGAAGTACGATTATCAAGGGAAAACGGTATTAACGACCGTTATGATGAATTACATCGACTTGAGAGAGAGGGTTTTTGATTTTCCCAAACAAAACGTCATCACAAAAGACAACGTAACGCTTGAAATCGACGCTCTTTTATATTTTCAAATTACAGATCCTTTTAAAGCTGTTTACGAAGTTGAGAATCTTCCTATGGCTATAGAGAAACTTACTCAAACGACTCTTAGAAATAATATCGGTATGCTGGAGCTTGATCAAACTTTATCGAGCAGGGACACTATCAACACAAAGTTGCGATTAATCCTAGACGAAGCGACGGATAAATGGGGAGTCAAGATAAATCGAGTAGAGTTAAAAGATATAACGCCGCCAAAAGAGATAAGAGAGGCTATGGAAAAACAGATGAGAGCGGAAAGAGAGAGAAGACAGGTTATTCTTTTAGCCGAAGGGGATAAAACCTCTAAGATATTACAAGCCGAAGGGGAGAGAGAAAAACTTATTACGGAAGCGGAAGGAACGCGACAGTCGGCGATATTAAAAGCTACCGGAGAGGCGGAGGCAAAAATAAAAATAGCCGAAGCGGAGGCAAAAGCGATCAAACTGATTAAGGAATCGCTCGGCGGAGATAAAACAGATCCGGCTCAATACCTTATTGCGATAAAATATGTGCAAGCGCTCAAAGATATCGCCGGTCAAAGCGGAGAAAAGACGATATTCTTACCTTACGAGGCAAGCGCTTTGATGAGTTCCGTCGGAGCTTTAAAAGAAATATTTAATAAATAATTTCTGGATATTATAATTAGTTTTTGAGGAGAAAAATTGTGGACAAGAAAATCAGTATAGATTATTCATATACTAATCCTTTTATCGACGATTCAAAGATAGACGGCTATATGGATGAAGTTAAAAAAGCGATGAATACGCTTTTGAAAGGAACGGGAAGCGGAGCGGATTTCTTGGGATGGAGAGAACTACCGAACGAACGTCTTCAAAGCCAAGAGCTAAGTAAGATTATCGAAGTTGGAAATGAAATAAACGAAAAAGCCGATTTACTGATCTGCGTTGGAATCGGCGGAAGTTATCTCGGAGCGAAAGCGGTTCTTGAAGCCTTATCGCATCCTTTTTATAACTATCTGTCAAAAAACGATAGAAAAGGTCCTAAAATTCTTTTTGCCGGTCAAAATATAAGCGGCAGTTGGCTATCCGCGGTTTTAGACGAAATTGATAAAGTAGATTCGGTATATGTGAACGTTATATCTAAGTCCGGAACTACTACCGAACCGGGAATTGCATTTAGAAGTCTAAAGAGCAAACTCGAAAAGAAATACGGTAAAATTGAAGCGGCAAAAAAAATAATTGCGACGACCGACGCAAAAAAAGGCGCTTTAAGAACTTTGGCAAATAACGAAGGTTATCGGACCTTTATTATTCCGGACGACGTCGGCGGAAGATTCTCCGTATTAACTCCCGTCGGTTTGCTTCCTATAGTTAGCGCCGGTATCGACGCTTCAAAATTGTTAAAAGGAGCTTTAGAAGCTTCTGTTTATGGAAAAGAACAAGACGTTTTAAAAAATCCCGCGGCGACGTACGCTATGATAAGAAATTTATTGCTTAAAAGCGGTTATCATACCGAGATATTAGTAAATTACGAGCCGGCGCTACATTACTTTAGCGAGTGGTGGAAACAACTTTACGGAGAAAGCGAAGGTAAAAACGGCAAGGGGATTTTTACGGCTAGCGTAGATTTTACGTCAGATTTGCATTCGATGGGTCAATGGATACAAGACGGGCAGAGATTTATTTTTGAAACGACTTTAAACGTCGTCAATCCTATTAGCGATCTAAAAGTTGCGTCCGATAAAGACGATCTTGACGGTATGGAATTTCTTGCCGGAAAAACATACGAAGATATTAACAAAAAAGCTATGCAGGGGACTCTGATCGCTCATTACGAAGGAAAAGTTCCAAATATGATCGTTAATATTCCGGAGTTAAATTCTAATTATCTCGGTCAACTGATTTATATGTTTGAACAAGCTTGCGGGATTTCCGGGTATCTTTTGGGAGTAAATCCTTTCGATCAACCGGGAGTCGAGGCTTATAAGAAAAATATGTTCGCTCTGCTAAATAAACCCGGCTCTGAAAGCGCTAAAAAACTTCTCGATGAGAAAATGGCTTCTATGCCTTCGGGTAAAATTACAAAATGATATAAATATTAAGCCGTCTCAATAGACGGCCTTTTTTTTAATATTTATTTACGGTTATTCTGAAAAATCTTTTTTCTGCGTAAAAAACAATATATTTATTGAATATTTTATAATTATGCTATAATATTGTTTTTATAATTAGGTTTTAAGAGGGGTTGTTTGATGAAGAATCTGATAAACGTTTCTGCGGCATTTCTTATCAAAGATAAAAAAGTTTTAGTTGTTCAAAAAAACGAAAAAAGCGCTCATCCGCTTAAATGGGAGTTTCCCGGCGGTAAGTTAATCGGCGATGAAAAATTTGACGAAGCTCTTATCAGAGAGATGAAAGAAGAACTGGGGTTAAAAGTTAAAGCGGTTCAAGAGCTGGGGAGTATTGAATACGATACGGAAAACGACGTTACGATAATTATGTTTATCATAGCGGAATCCGACGCCGCCGACATTAAGCTGTTTGTACATAAAGATTACAAATTCTGCTCGTACGACGAACTCAAATCTTTGGATATGCTTATACCCGATAAGATGTTCGTCGAACAATATGAAGAGGAAATAAAAAAATTTATTTCTTAAAGTTACCTATTATTTCTCGGGCGAACTCGGAGCATTTTATCTCGGTAGCGCCTTCCATCATTCTGGCAAGATCGTAAGTAACTTTCTTGGATTTTATAGCTTTTTCCATTCCG
>JAGOCL010000123.1 GCA_017998755.1 Spirochaetota bacterium
AACAAAACTCTATATTCAAAATCGATCGGAGATAAACCGGTATTATCCCAATACGAGGACGAGAACGAAGAAGCGAGTCGTATATGCGCTTCGATTATAGATAAAGCGTTACCGCTAAAAGATACCGCCGTACTATATAGAACTAATTGGCAATCGCGGATTTTTGAGACCGTCCTGAGAAGGAACAGAATTCCGTATGTAGTTTTTGGAGCTCAACCCTATTTTCAGAAAGAAGAGATAAAGGACGTTATAGGCATTTTAAAATGGCTATTCAATCCGAAAGATAAAATTGCTTTTGAAAGATTCGTCAACAAACCGGCGCGAGGTATCGGTAAAAAAGGACTGCTGAAATTTTACGAGCTTTCAACTAAATTTGACAACGATCTGCTGGAGACGCTGAAAAATATATATAACTTTAAAGTAGAAATAAAAAAATACGACTCCTTTTTATTACTGAAAAATATATTCGAAAAAAGCCCCGCCGTCGTAGACAATAAACTAATCGATAGCGCCGTTTCTTCTATAATAACCGATCTGGGACTCGTCGACTACTTTAAGAATCTCGATATGAAAGACGGCGGGGATAGGATATACAATATTAACGACCTGTTAATATATCTTGCGAAATACGACGGCGACGTCGCCGAACTTTTAGAAGAGATCTCGCTCGACGCTAATAAAACCGGCGACGTCGCTCAAAACGCTCTAACTTTATCTACGGTTCACAACGCAAAAGGGCTTGAATACGAAAACGTTTTTGTCGCCGGCGTAGAAGAAGAGACGTTCCCGCACCGGAATTCTATCGGAGAATACGACGAAGAGGACGACGTCGACGAGGAGAGACGCCTGTTTTACGTCGCGCTTACCAGAGCAAAGAAACGGTTGTTCGTTTCTTACTGCTCCAAAAGGAATCTTTTTGGTTTGACGAAAGTTTGCCGAAAGTCAAGATTCCTCGAAGAAATTGAAGAGAGTCTTTTCGAAGAAATACCGCGCGACAATTGTCAAACCGAATATAGCGACGAGCCGGAATATCGAGGTATAAAAAAAGGGGTTATCGTCAGACATAAAGATTACGGTTCGGGTAAAATAGTAAATATTCTGAAAAAGAGCGATAAACATCTTGCAACAATCGATTTTTACGATTATTCTATAATGGAAATGATATTGGAATTTACAAAACTCGAAATTAAGGAGGATACGCTATGATAACTATCGAATACAGCTCGATGTGTTTCAACGAGGATAATTATAAAGAGAAAATAGACGAGGCGCAAAATTTCTGTTCCAAAGAGGGATTTCAATTCGGGATACAGATTCACAATTCCATAACCCAGCCGCTATACGACTGCATTATTCAGTACAAAGATAGTATCCCGCTATCGGCTCATTCTCCGGTATTTTCAAAACATTTCCTCAATCTGGCGATGGACGACGCGCCTCTTATACGAGATACGTTTAACGAAGCTAAAAAATATCTAAAATTTATCGGGGATAAACTCTTTTTCTTTCACGGATTCTTTATGACGAACGAGCCGATCGTTATGGATATGAACAACTACCGCAAGGTTATCAGAAAAGGGGTCGGCGAGGATTTCTGTTATAAAGGATCATTTATTATGAATCCGGAGTTTTTTGATACGGATATTTTCAACAGTTATAAAGAGACTTTTTTGCGGAACTACAACATTTTGAAAAATGAAAACAAGGATTTTATTATTTCTCTAGAAAACGACTTCGTGGGTATCGGAAGCGGTCTCCAAAGGCCTCGCGAAATACTGGAGCTTATCGACGACCTATATTTCGACGTCGGACATTTCTGGACGTCGTCTCTACTCCACAAATTTGATTATAACGAAACGGCAAGCGAAATAATCCAAAAGAAAAATATAACCGGCTGTCATATACAACGCAGTTTGATAAGTAAAAGCGTCCCGCTTGAGAAAATTTACGACACTCATTCGCATCTCTATATCGTTAGCGAACACGACGTACGTAAAACCGTGAAAACATTGGCGGATAAAGGGACTCAAAAATTTACGCTGGAGATAATCGACGGCGATCTGAAAGACATAGAGACTTTTATCGATTATTTATCGTAACGGTTATTATTGGATCGATCTCAAGAAATTCAAATACAAATTGTCCGATACAGACTTATGAGGCCCTTCGGACCGATCGTAAAAGAAAGCGACGTTGTTTTTCTCAAGCTTATCGACGAAACAAGAGATAAATTCTGAAAATCCCGGGTAATCGTTCGTCGCGCTGGATAGGAAGATCAAAGGTTTCTTTACCTCATTATCGATAATACAATAAGGATTGTAATTATTCCAGTTCTTTTCCTCTTTATAGGCCTCTTTTATCCAGTATTGATATGCGTACATTGAAGGATCTTTCAATCCCAAACTACTAAGCGAATTCCGGTATTCTTCTTCGTTAAATGGAGAAAACGGCATAATAAATGGAGATATCGCCAAAACGTTTGAAAAAATATCGGGATACTTAAGCGATAATGTAAGGGCGTTAAATCCGCCCAACGAGTGTCCTATCAAATGAATCTTACCGTAAGACTTGAGCTCTTCTCTGAAATACGGAACGATCTTGTTTATAAACAGATATTCCAGATCGGCGTTAAACGGCTCGGGAGCTTCGTTATATATAACGTAAACAAACCCGAAAGATATAGATACGACGGGCAGTTCTTTAAACTGCGGATTTTGTTTCAGCAGTAAATAATAACGTTTACCGAAAGACTTCTCGTCGACCCAATCCAGCTCCGTTCTGCCTATACCGTGAAAATATATGATAAAATCTCCGGTATCGTCCTGTTTTAACACATTTTTCGTTATAATATACCTTAGATTTAATTTTTCTTCATTAAATTCGAGATTTCCTCTGTTATATGCGATAGTTTTATCTATCTTCCCCGGTCTCAATCCTTCGAGAAATATTTTCTGGCAAGAGGTAAAACAAATTATTATTGTTAAGTAGAAAATCGTAATTCTTAGAATATAGTTTAGTCTATAACCTTTCAATTTATCAGTTCTCCCAAGTAGCGCCGTCGTTATAATTCTTCAAAATATTCACGACAACGTAAAGTTTCTCATAAGATTTCAAATATCATATTAAATTCTTGACGGCCGTAATCGATAATTTATCGTCGTCAATGCTGTACGTTATCTCAAATTCCCCTTCGTAAACTATCCTGTACAAACCCATTTGGCTTTTACCATGCTCTTTTTGATATAATATCTCCCGTATTCTTTCCAAATATAAGTTGTTTGATTCGGGAGAATTTTGTATCTTGCCGATCGTCTCTTCTATATTTTTTTTATCGTCTGTCGATTTTATATTATTAGTTACAATTATTTTAACGGTTTTGTTGTCGTTAATAAATTGCAACTTAATATCTTGATTATTATTTTCAGGCGGACAATATTTAACGGAATTCTCCAATAATTCGGATACAACCATCTCTATTTGATGAAGCAAATTCACATCCATTACGTTTAAACGCTCTTTTATACTGTGTTTTACAAAATCAATACTCTTGGGGGTAGGTCTGATCAAATATTCGAGAGTCCTCATTATCTCCCCCAATGTTTAGAAATCATAAGAATTTCCGTAGGTTTAAAATACATATTTTTATAAATTATCCGTTATTGTAAAATTATAGCTTCCACGTCATATGAGCGTCTTCAATTTGAAAAAGCCCGTCTTTTGTAACAAAAACGTCGAGCGTAGAAAAATTCAGCGATTGCCATTTAAGATCCCTGTTGTAGATTACTTTGGCTTTTATCTTCTCCTCCAACAATTTCTTAATAAAAAAAATTATAGAATTCATAGTAGAAGAATTCATATAAACAAGCTGAAAAAAATTAATAACTACCAAATAATTAGTAGATTTTAATTCTTTGATAACGTCGTCAAAAAAAGGCAACAGGTAAGAATCCGGAGCCAAATCTACGCTTTTTCCTTTCCATAAAAGCTCGATAAGCCCCTTATCGTCCATTTTAAGAACCTCAATCGATAAAGTGTTTGCGGTAAGATTATTCAACATGACTTTCTCCTAAATTTAATATATATCATTCTCTTTTTATCACTAAAAGAGTAACATCGTCGTCGGTTTTATTTAAAAAGTTCTGAAAATCGCTTAAAATATTATTCAAAATGTCTTTTGATGTCATATTTGAGTACTTTAATAAGTAATCCGGCATAAAGTCGCCAAACATCATCCCTTCCGCGTTAGCCGCCTCGCTTAATCCGTCGGTATAAAGTAGCATTATATCGCCCTCGTTTAGCTTGATCTTATACTCTTTTACATGCTCCGAAATATTTTCCATTATACATAACCATATACCTTTTGTCTCAATAATTTCGACGGATTTTGTATCGGCTCTATAAACCAAAATATCGTTATGCTTACCGCACCCTCTGAATAGCCCTTCGCCGTATTCCTGCAACATCGACATAGTAATATACATCTTTACGTCGAGTTTCTTGATACTTTTTATAAGGAGAGCGTTAAGATTAATATAAAGCTCGCGTAGTTCAATCTCGTTATCTTTTGTTACAAGAGAATCAATTATCGTTTGAGCGATCATAGTAATCAATCCCGGAGTAACTCCGTGTCCCGAAACGTCGCCTATTGCGATCATACTTCTCTTACCGTAATCAAATATATCGTAAAAATCGCCCCCGACTTCGTCCGCGGCAATCATCTTTGCCGATATATCGTAACCAGGTATAAATGGTTTTACGGGCAGAAGCGATAACTGGATTTTCTTTGCAAGCTCCATCTCGCTCCAAAGAGCGCTATGCGCCATTTGAAGTTTGTCGTGGGCGTCTTTTAACTCTCCGGTTCTCTCTTCAACCATTTTCTCAAGATTATAAGTATAGTTTTTGACCTCTTTAACCATTATATTAAATGCTTTAGATAACGTTTTCATTTCATTATTTGTGGATACGTCTATAGAAATATCGTAATTACCCTTAGCGATTTTTAACGATGCGTCCGACAAACTCATGATGGGCTTAGTTATCGCTTTGCTGAATACCATGCTTATTATCACGACTATAATCATAATAAAAAAAGTTATAATGATTATTATCGATACTATATCGTAAATAGGTTTAACTATCTGATCTACCGGATGAAAATATATGAACTTACACAAAGAAGATTTTTCATAACCTATTACCGTCAGATATCGAACGTTATTTCTAGTAATGTAATATTTTTTGTTTAACGCTTCTTCCATAGTTCCGGCTTCTTCCAACGCTGTGATATTTTCATAAGAAAGGTTATTTAAAATATCCCGAACCTCTTTCTGATTGAGAATACCGGCGTCGGTATTGAGATTTTGATAATCCTTGAAAGTCAGTTTCTCATAAGGATCGTTCGGATCGTCGTCGTTCAGAACATATTGTTTTTTTTCTGGGTCGTACTCGTAATAATCGTCGTTACCGGGGTGGTTTTTAGACAAAACGTTGTCAAATTGATCCAAAATATATAACGTCCCGTACCTAAGACTATCTATCCCTTCGTAAAACTTGGGGATAAAGTCGGTAAATAGAGTTATCAAAATAAATTCGTCAAAGGTTTCTTTTTGAGAATTTTCTCTATAAAAAGGAAAAATTATTACCGGTTTTTCTTCGGCTTCTCCAAACGCTTCGTTTTTGAATTTTCCAAAAACCATTTTCTCTTTATTGTTTTCTTTTAACTTCAGAAAAAGCGGATCGTTTAAAAAAAGCTCGGTTTTTGGGGCTATATTACTTGAAGACACGTAATGTACTTTATAATCCGTTTTATCTAATAAAGATTCCCTATCAAGCTCGTACAAAAAAACCGCGCCCTCTATACGTTCTTCTACCGTATTCCTCAAGCCGCCTCTTACCGTGACGTCGCCGACTATGCTGTTAGAAACGGTTCTCTCCTCAGCCATCGAACTATAAGGCGGACTGTCGAGACCTTTGATAACCTCGGGAATACCTACCATATTCGACAAAGTCCGCGCATACTGGTTGTAAACAAAATTTAAGTTGTTCGACACCTGAACTAAAAGAGTCGAGTAATATTGGCGGCTTTGATTCTCAAGGTGAGCGAAAATTCTATTTGTTACAATAGAGACAATAATTAAAAGAGGAATTATAGCGATAGGAATTATAATAATCAATAGTTGCGATCTGATTTTAAAAATTCCGGCTTTTTTACTCATCGCTGGGACCTCTATAAATTAAAATTATTTGACAATTATAAACTACAATAACTTAAAAGTCAATAATATATATTTTAAATAATCCGCAGTATCAAAGTTATAACTTTAAAATATCAAGAATATCGCCTGTATTTGAATTTATAATTTTGTTATTATTTTTCCAACAATCTTTTCAAGCGGAAGTATTTCATCCTGCGCGCCTAGATTCACAGCCTCTTTTGGCATTCCCCAGACTATTGAACTTTCCTCATCCTGAACAATCGTATATCCGCCTCTATTTTTAATATTTAAAAGCCCTCTCGCTCCGTCGTTACCCATACCGGTTAATAAAACCCCTATGCTATTTTTCCCAATATTGTCCGCTATGGAATTAAATAAAACATCCACGGCGGGTCTTTGATGATTCACAGCCGGACCGTTTAGTATTTTAATTATGGAATCCTTTCCATAATTGATAATTGTTATATGATAATTCCCCGGAGCTATGTATACCGTTCCGGCAAAAATCCTCTCGTTATTTTCCGCCTCTTTAACGTTAACCGGGCAAATATCGTTTAATCTTTTGGCAAATGAATACGTAAATCTTTCCGGCATATGAATTACCGTAACCATGGGCGGAAAATCCGGTTTACACTGCTTAAATAATACTTCCAAAGCTTGAGTTCCCCCGGTCGATGCTCCAACCGCTATAATTTTATTGGTCGTTCTTATCGTTGTTAACAATTTTTTCTTGTCGTGAATTATGTTATTTTTTATATTATAAACTGATATTTTCTTATGTTTCTTAAAATCAATATATGAAGCCGATATAATTTTATCCGTTAAAATATCCGCTATATCGCAAACGCTCAAGGAACCGTCGGGTTTTGGAACAATATCTACCGCTCCCAATTCCAAAGCCTTAATCGAAGCGTCGTTTGTTTTATCAACTAAAGAACTCACAATAATTACCGGTATCGGATAGTATTTCATAAGGTATTTTAAAAATGTCAATCCGTCCATTTTGGGCATTTCTATATCTAAAGTTATGACGTCGACTTTTTTCTTAGCGATTATCTCTCTAGCTATATAAGGATCGGGCGCGGTTCCTACTACTTTAATTCTTTCATTTTGCGATAAACTCTTGAATAGTATCTCTCTGACT